>CAIYRG010000293.1 GCA_903928515.1 uncultured Alphaproteobacteria bacterium
CTTCTGCAAGACCGCTTCAATCTCGCTGTTGGAGTATTCCGGGCCCAAATACGCGCCGCGCATGGCGTCAGGCGTCTCGACCACACGCGCACCTTTAAAATGCACATGCCACGCCCCAAGCGCTGCCCCCAACGCGCCACCCGCGTCACCGGCTGCGGGCTGTACCCAGATGTTGGGGAATGCGCCATCGCGCATCACTTTGCCATTGGCGACACAGTTCAACGCCACGCCCCCGGCCAAGCACAGATTGGGAATGCCGTATTCCGCCGCGAGGGATCGCGTCAGGCGCAACACGATTTCTTCCGTCACCGCCTGCAACGATGCGGCAACATCCATATGAAATTGCGTGAGCAGCTCTGTTTCGGGCGCGCGCTCCGGCTGTCCGAACAGATCGGCGAACTTCCTGTTCGTCATTTTCAACGCGGTACAATAATCGAAATAGGAAAGATCCAGGCGGAACGTGCCGTCGTCTTTCAAATCCAGCAGATGATTGAGGATCAGATCCCTGAAGCGCGGCTCGCCGTACGGCGCCAAGCCCATGACCTTGTATTCGCCCGAATTGACCTTGAATCCGAGATAGTACGTGAAGGCGGAATACAGCAACCCGAGAGAATGGGGGAAGCGGATTTCCTTCTGCAGGGCGAGCGTGTTGCCGCGGCCAATCGCGACCGAGGTCGTGCACCACTCGCCCACCCCATCCATCGTAAGCACCACCGCCTCTTCAAAGGGCGATGGAAAGAACGCGCTGGCGGCATGGCTGAGATGATGGTCGCTGAACAGCAATTTGCTGTTCCAATCGACGCCCGGCGCGGCTGTCCGCAATTGCTTGCGCAGCGCATCGGCCTGAAACAATTTGTCCTTGATCCACAACGGTATCGCGGTCCGGAATGACGAGAAGCCGCGCGGCGCGAACGCCAGATAGGTTTCCAGCAAGCGCTCGAACTTTACCAGAGGCTTTTCGTAAAACACGACCGCGTCGATTTCGGAAAGACTAAGCCCTCCCGCCTGTAGACAAAAATCGATGGCGTTCTTCGGATAGCTCGCGTCTTGCTTGATGCGGGTAAACCGCTCCTCTTGCGCCGCGGCCACGATGCGGCCGCCGGCGACAAGTGCCGCCGCGCTATCGTGATAGAAGGCGGAAATTCCGAGGATCTTCACGTCGCCGCTCTAAAACAACGTGTAAATGAAGGGCGCGATCACCGACCCTTGAGCGAAAATCGTCAACCCGACGATGGCGATCAGCAGCACGCAGACCGGTATCAGCCAATATTTCTTGCGGACACGCAGGAACCGCCACAATTCGAGAAGCGTCGACACGGTGTCTCCTAAAATTGCCGATTCATGTCGGTGTCTTGAGATGTCGATTGCGACCAATACGTGGTTTTGCTGCGATCCAGTTTCTGGGCAAGCGGATCTTCACCCGCCATCCGCATCAGCCAGCCTATCGGCGTCACGACACCGAAAAACAGAATCCCCATGATCAGCGGGTTCATCACTCTGTGCAGAAGCATGCTGAACGCAAACCACAGCCGGTTTGCCGGCCGAAGCCAGAGCGGCCGGATTAACGTCACCGCCAGCAATGCGCCGCCGAGAACCACCGCCCACAAGCGCGGCGGGTGGCCGTGAAATACGGGCCAAACACCGTAAGCCGCAAACATTCCCGCAAAGAGAAATCCAAAGGATCGCTCTGACGCCGTTCGCCCAGCACTTCCTGCCGTGCCAAATACCGCGCTGGAAACCATGAATGTTCGACGCCTTCTATCGCATCAACGCTTTGCGAGAATCGCTGATTGCCGGTGGCAACAGTTTCAAACGATCTAAGGCTTGAACGCGGTTATGTCGATCACTGCCGCCGTTCGGCACCATCGATTTCTCGCATAGCATCCATGCACATTTGCATCGCAAATACGGCAAGGCGTCGCTCCGCGAGGCGCTGATATATACAAGTATTATAGTGTGAATATGTGGCCCGCGCCACGATGCACAGATGTTTCCATTCCTATGAAATGATGGCGAAATGCTGGGTGGACAGGGGCGGATCGAGCGCCTATATCCCCTTTCCCGCTGGCAACAGCGGTCCGGGGCATGCGTCTCTTGGTATGACGCGGGATGGAGCAGCCCGGTAGCTCGTCAGGCTCATAACCTGAAGGTCACAGGTTCAAATCCTGTTCCCGCACCCAAAGAAAAGCCCCGCATCTCGTAAGAGTTGCGGGGCTTTTTCTTTGTAAATCGCGGACAGTGATCACGACGTTCGCCGGCTCAGGACGGCTTCTGGATATTCCAAGAATGTGGGAACTCTGCTGTTCCGAACAGGATGTGGAAGCGGTTTCTGAGCTGCCATTTGAGGTCGCGATAAGCTTCCGCTGTCGTTGACGTGCACTAAGACAAATTATAAATCATCGCCTGCTGATGTATGAAGGGAAACGATGAAAGCGTTTAGACAACCGGATTTCGCAGAGCGTCGCGAAAGCGCTGATGCCGCGAAAAAAGCCCAGCTGGAACGCGCTCGGGCCAAGCTTCCCGCGAATGATCCCGATTTTCTCGCCAAACAGGCGGCAAGAGCCGCCCAGAAGGCCATAGGCGACGCCGCACGTCAGGCCCGTGCGGAACAACGCAGGCTCGAGCAAGAGACCCGCGACGCAGAGCGCGCGGCCATCGCCGAACGCGAACGCCAGGAACGCGAGGCCGCTCTCGCTCTGGAACAGCAGGAACGCGAAGCTGCGATAGCGCTGGAAGCAGCCCGCGCTGCGCGACGCCAGGAAGAAGGCAAACAGTTGGTGGAAGCGCAAAAGGCGATACGTGATGCACGTTACGCCGCTCGCAAGGCGCGTAAGGGTTAGCCGACGGCGCCGACGCAAAGCTTCCTACCGCGGTAGGATCAAATCCTGTTCCCGCACCCAAAGAAAAGCCCCGCTTCTCGTTCAGAGGAGCGGGGCTTTTCTTTGGTCGAAGCGTCAAAACTCACTCAAATTTCCAGTGATGCGCCGCGATACGAGCTTTCTCGGAACGGGATGTGGACTGCAGCGTCCTTCGCTAAGGACCTCGCCGTTGGGGCTACGTTTAACGAATAGTCCCTTCAGCGTGCGTCAGGGCCTTTGAGCATCACGTATTGAAATAGACGGCCTCATAAATCGTACCATCCGGATGCGCCTTGCAATAAGCGATGATGGCGTTGCTGAGCCGATCGAACGAGGCTGCCTGATCCAGGTCGATAGATGGACTTGCAGCGACATTCAGCCCGCTCAAAAATCCACCGGCCCAAGCGGCAACGTTGGTCTTCCAAACGTCATCCTTATCCTGCTCGATATGGACGAGATGCCTAACGCACGTATCCGCCCCGATGCCTATCAGTGCGGAATCGGCGTTTGCAGAGGTGGCGAAAAGAAACAGCGGAAGAAAGATTGCGGCGCGTAGAAATTTGGAGATCAAATTGGTGGAGGACATTATCTCTTCTCGCCTAGTTTACGGCCCAGACCTTGGCTTAAAACTCTAAAGACCCCGCCAAATTTGCCGTCCGATTTGTTTCGAATTTTCGGCAATTTGCGACAGAACCAGGAGCTTCCATGGATAGCATGTACGATTTCACCGCCAATGCTTTGGACGGCAAGCCGGTCAAACTGGAACAATTTCGCGGGCAAGTTCTGCTGATCGTGAACACTGCCAGCGCATGCGGATACACGCCGCAATATGCCGGGCTGGAAGCGCTGTATGAGAAATTCCAAGACAAGGGACTGACGGTTCTGGGCTTCCCCTGCAACCAATTCGGCGCGCAGGAACCGGGCGACGAACAAGCTATCGGGACGTTCTGCACCAAAAACTACGGCGTGAAATTTCCGATGTTCGCCAAGATCGACGTCAACGGCGAGAATGCACACCCGCTCTACAAATTTCTCAAATCGGAAAAAGCGGGCATCCTCGGCACGGAAGCGATCAAATGGAATTTCACGAAATTTCTGATCGACCGCGAAGGTCAGCCCGTGGCGCGTTACGGCTCCGGCAAAGAGCCCAAGAGCTTAGAGGGCGATATCCAGATATTGCTATGAATGCAGTATCGCCATGGCGACAACGTCGAGCCACTTTCCCTCGATGAAAACGGCATCGCGCATGACGCCCTCTTCGCGGAACCCCACATTGCGGTAGCAGGCTATGGCGCGGGAATTGTTGGCGAACACGGTCAGGCTCACGCGGTGCAGGTTGAGCGTGTTCCAGGCATAGGCCAACGCCAAACGAATGGCGCGCGTGCCGAGCCCCTGCCCGCGATCACACTCCGCGCCAATGCGGATGCTGAGTTCTGCCGCCCTGTGCACGGGATGAAAGTTTTTGAACTGCAAGAAACCGATGCACTGCGGCACAGCCGATTTGCGGATGCCAAAGAGAACTTGCGAATGGTCGCTGGACAGCCGGTCCAGCCAATCTTTGTAGGCCACGCAATCCACGGGACGATACGGTTGATCCCAACGCGCGGCTTGCGGATCGTTCAACCAGGCGAACAGCCGCCCCAGATCCTCAGGCAGAAACGCACCGACGTTGATTACGCCGTCGTTGAGCGACGCGGCACGCATGGCATCCGCAAGAGAATGTTCGACTGCCGGCGTGGCAAGTTGCGCGACCATGGCGTGTCCTTCAATTTCCGAAACAATCGCCATGATTGTTTCGCCTCAGCCGCTAACGCGCAGCTAAGAAAGACCTAAGCCAATCTTTATTGGGATTACGTTTTGTCGAGGCTGCCGATATCTTGGCGTTGGAAAGTCACCGTCAAGTTACGGCAGCCTGTGCATCGCGCACAGCGTTGCGCCTTCCGCAAACGCGGCAATCCCGCCAAAACGCATTTTCGATAAACGCGCCGTCATGCTGCGCTGAGATTGCACACATGAACAAAGCCCTGCCGCATGGACCGGGTTTGTCTGCGGAATCCTACGCCACGGCGCGCATGGCGCGCCAGGCGTCCAATCGTCCGGGAATATCGGTGATGTCGAACGCGCCCATCACGCGCGCCGCCGCGATGGCGACATAGGCGCAAGCCGCCGCGTCTTCGGCCGCATCGTGATGGCGGAACTTGATGCCGAGATGCTGCGC
>CAIYRG010000294.1 GCA_903928515.1 uncultured Alphaproteobacteria bacterium
CGAAGTGAAGGACGTTCTGTTGCTGGACGTCACGCCGCTGTCGCTCGGCATCGAGACATTGGGCGGCGTGTTCACGCGCCTGATCGATCGCAACACCACGATCCCGACCAAGAAGGGCCAGACCTTCTCCACCGCCGACGACAACCAAACGGCCGTCACCATCCGCGTGTTCCAAGGCGAACGCGAAATGGCGGCGCAGAACAAGATCCTCGGTCAGTTCGACCTCGTGGGCATTCCCCCCGCACCGCGCGGCGTGCCGCAGGTGGAAGTCACGTTCGACATTGACGCCAACGGCATTGTGAATGTCGGCGCCAAGGACAAAGCCACCGGCAAGGAGCAGACGATCCGCATCCAGGCCAGCGGCGGCCTTTCGGACAAAGACATCGAACGGATGGTCAAGGAGGCGGAAGAACACGCCGCCGAAGACAAGAAGTTCAAGGAACTGGCCGAAGCCAAGAACCACGGCGATGCGCTGGTGCACACCACCGAGAAGTCGCTGTCCGAACATGGCACGAAGGTCAGCGATGCCGAGCGCACCGCCATCGAAGACGCTCTCGCCTCGCTGAAAGAAGCGACGAAGGGCGACGACGCCGAGTCCATCAAGGAAAAAACCAACACGCTGACCCAAGCCGTGATGAAGCTCGGCGAGGCGATGTATAAGGCGCAACAAAGCGAAGGTGGCGAAGGCCCCAATGCCGAAGGCGGCCCGAAAGACGACAACGTGGTCGATGCCGAGTTCTCGGAAGTCGACGACGACAAGAAAAAAGGCGCCGCCTAGCAATCACCGGCGGCGGTTCTGAACAGAATCGCCGCCGCTTTGTTTCACGCGGGGGCGCGCGAGTGATTTCGACAGGCAAACGAAAGACTCCACCTCCTCCATGCGGGCGGGACAAGAAACCGTGGCAGCGTCGGGATTTGTGTAAATGAGCAAGCGGTGTTTCTACGAAATCTTGGGCGTGGCGCGCACCGTCAACGGTGACGAGCTGAAAAGCGCCTATCGCAAACAGGCGATGGCCTTCCATCCCGACCGCAATCCCGATGACAAAGAAGCCCACGTCAAATTCGTCGAGGTCTCCGAGGCCTACGAAATTCTGAAAGACGGCGACAAGCGCGCGGCCTACGACAAATTCGGCCACGCCGCGTTTGAGCAGGGCAATGCGGGCCGCGGCCCGGCCGGCTTCGATTTCTCCTCCTTCACCGATGTGTTCGACGATCTGTTCGGCGATTTCATGGGCGGACGGCGCGGACAGGCGAAGCGGCAAAACCGCGGCGGCGATCTGCGCTACAACCTCGAGATCGCGCTCGAAGATGCCTATCGCGGCAGATCGGAAAAGATCCGCGTGCCGACACTTGTGGCTTGCGAAGACTGTCACGGCGAAGGCGCGGAAGCCGGATCGCAGGCCGAGACCTGCACCACCTGCCAAGGCCACGGCAAAGTGCGTGCGCAGCAGGGCTTCTTCACCATCGAACGCACCTGCCCGAAATGCCGCGGCAAGGGCAAGATTATCAAGAAGCCGTGCAAGGCCTGCGATGGCGCGGGCCATGTGCAGAAGGAACGCACGCTGGGCGTGGAGATTCCGCCCGGCGTCGAAGACGGCACACGCATTCGTTTGTCGGGCGAAGGCCAGGCCGGATTGAACGGCGGCCCGCCGGGCGATTTGTATATTTTCCTCAGCGTCAAAGAGCATCCGATCTTCCAGCGCGACGGCAACAATCTTTTCTGCCGCGCGCCCATCTCCTTCACGATGGCCGCGCTCGGCGGCGAAATCGTGGTGCCGACACTGGCCGGCGCGGAAGCCAAAGTCTCCATCCCCGAAGGCGTGCAAAACGCCCATCAAGTGCGCTTGCGCAACAAGGGCATGCCGGGGTTGCGCGGCAACGGCGCGCATGGCGATCTGTATGTCGAGCTGAAGGTGGAAACGCCCGTGAAGCTTTCCAAGAAGCAGAAAGAATTGCTGCGCGAATTCGAGTCCGACGGCGGCGGCAAGAACCAGCCCGAATGCACCGGCTTCTTCGCCAAGGTGAAAGAGTTCCTAGGCAGCGAGAAGTAAGGCTCAGTGCAATCGCGCGAACAATCCATGCGGGCCGTCGAGATCGGTCATAATCATCAGTTTGAACGCCAGATGGTCGGTGCCGGGCGTTAGACCGAAACCAATTCCTGCCTCTAGCGAAATTGGATCGCCGCTGTAATCAATGACGCCCCACGCTTGGTGCCATTGCTGGGTTCCAGGAAGAAACCGGCGGATTTGTCCGAAATCGTCATACTCCTCGGCCGCGACGGTCCACGTTTTGTCGATCGCATAATCCAGGCGCGTCGCCGGCACGAATTCCAAGCGGGACAACCCCTTGTAGGAATTGTCGACGATGGGATTGAACGTGAGGCTGATCCCGTTGTCGAAGCGATAGCCGATGATTGGCCTTATTTCACCGGTGTTCCCCTTCTCATCCCATTGCGGCTGATTCCAGCTGAATTCGAAATTCACGCCGTAGTAGAAATTTTTCTCTTCGTTGTCCGGCTGCACGAACAGCGCGCGCAGCTTGAAGCCGTTATACGTCCACCCCTGTTGGGCGGTGTCCGAATAAAGCGGCAGATACAGCCCGGCTTCGAACCAGGGCGTCACGCCATAGGCCCAC
>CAIYRG010000295.1 GCA_903928515.1 uncultured Alphaproteobacteria bacterium
GTCGCATGGCGCTGCGAGAACGTGCCGCGCGAGGAATCTTGGCCGCACAGGCGGATCGGGAAGCCTTCACGCAGCAGCGTGCCGAACGCCAAGGCTTCGCCGGTTGCCCAGTCGATGCCTTCGCCGGTCTCGATCATCTTCGCCTTGGCTTCCATCAAACGCACAACGGTCTTGTGCGCGTTCAAGCCTTCCGGAACCGTGCTGAGGATCTTGCCGACGGCTTTCAATTCGTCGAGGTCCACCGTGGTATCGCCACGGCGGTCGCCGCTCGGTGCGGCGTTAAAGCCGGTCCAGGCGCCATCGAGCCAATCGGCCTTGTTCGGCAGATGGGCTTTGGAAACGGCGAGTTCGTCTTCCAGATATTTCTGGAAGTCCGCAATCAACTTGTCGACTTCGGCTTGTGCAAGCGTGCCTTCGTCGACCAGTTTCTTGGAATAGATTTCCACGGTCGTCGCGTGGCCTTTGATCGCGCGATACATCAGCGGCTGCGTGAATGCCGGCTCGTCGCTCTCGTTGTGGCCGAAGCGGCGGTAGCAGAACATGTCCACCACCACGTCCTTGTGGAACAGCTGGCGGAATTCGGTCGCAATGCGCGCGCAATGCACGACGGCTTCGGGATCGTCGCCATTGGCGTGCAGGATCGGCGCCTGCACCATCAGCGCCACGTCCGACGGATACGGCGAGGAACGCGAGTAGATCGGCGCGGTCGTGAAGCCGATCTGGTTGTTCACGATGAAGTGCACCGTACCGCCGGTGCGGAAGCCCTTGATGCCCGACATGGCAAAGCATTCGGCGATCACGCCTTGGCCCGCGAAGGCCGCATCGCCATGCAACAGCAGCGGCAACACGGAAGCGCGGGCTGTCTTGTCGTCGTTCTGGTTGCCCTTGGCGCGGGCTTTGCCGAGCACGACAGGGTTCACGATTTCGAGATGCGACGGGTTGGCGGTCAGCGACAGATGCACTTCGTGGCCGTCGAACGAACGGTCCGACGATGCGCCGAGATGGTACTTCACATCGCCCGAGCCTTCGACATCGGAGGGCTTGGAAGAGCCGCCGGCGAATTCGTGGAAGAGCTGGCGATAGGGCTTGCCCATCACATTGACGAGCACGCTCAAGCGGCCGCGATGCGGCATGCCGAGAACAATGTCTTCAACGCCCAACTGGCCGCCGCGTTTGATGATCTGTTCCATGGCGGGGACCATCGCTTCGCCGCCATCGAGGCCGAAACGCTTGGTGCCGAGGAATTTCACGCCGCAGAACTTTTCGAAGATTTCGGCTTCGATCAGCTTGTTCAGGATCGCCTTCTTGCCCTCGGGCGTGAAGCTGATCTCTTTGTCCGCTCCTTCGATCCGGCGCTGCAACCAATCGCGCTGCTCGGGATCGTTGATGTGCATGTATTCGTAAGCGACATGGCCGCAATAGATGCGCTTGAGCATCTCCACGATCTGTCGCGGGGTGCCGGATTCGATCCCCATCACGCCGTCGGTGAAGACGGGCACGTCCATGTCTTCCTCGCGGAAGCCGTGGAACGAGGGTTCGAGTTGTGGCGGAACGGGGCGCTTCTCCAAACCCAGCGGGTCGAGCTGCGCGGCCAGATGGCCGATCACGCGATAGGCGCGGATCAGCTGGATCATGCGGATGGATTTTTGCGCCTGGGCGCGGGCTTCGACTTCGTTGACGGGGCCCGGAGCGGCTTTCGGCGCGGCCTTGGCGGGCGCCTGCGCGGACAGCGCGGTCGTCAGCTCGCCATTCTCGACGTTGAGTTTCGCGTCGCGCCGCCAGGACGGGCCGCGTCCGAGCGCTGCGGGTTCAAGCCCCTCATCGCCGAGCGCTTCGAAGAAGGCCCGCCAGGTCCCATCCACGGAGGACGGGTCCTTCAGGTACTGGTCGTACAGACCTTCGATGAATTGGGCGTTGGTGCCGAACAAGAAGGATGTGGCGTCCAGCGTCGCATTTTGAGGGCTGCGGTCGCTGTTCCGGTCCGATCCGAATTCTGCTGTCATTTCAATTTCTTACGGGCGGTTTTGGCCCGTAAACCCATGCGGTGGCGTGTCGTCCCGGAGGAGATCCGGGAATCGAAGAGGGCTTAAACCCTTTTGTTTAAGATTGCATCATCGCGTCCGCGTTTTGGGCCAAGTTTTCACGAAAAACCCGCAGCAAAGCTTGTTGCAGCGCGAAAGATTCAACACAAAAAACCGGCACCGCTTTTCGCGATGCCGGTTGATCTTGAGCCCTACGGAAAGCTGGGCGCGTCAGTTGCCCTTCAGGAGTTCGGCCATCGTGGTGCCGAGCGCCGAGGGGCTGGGCGTGATCCGGATGCCGGCCGATTTCATGGCCTCGATCTTGGATTCCGCATCGCCCTTGCCGCCCGAAATGATCGCGCCGGCATGGCCCATGCGCCGTCCCGGAGGGGCGGTGCGTCCGGCGATGAAGCCGACCATGGGTTTCTTCACCTTCGAGCGCTTCAGGAATTCGGATGCGTCTTCTTCGGCGCCGCCACCGATTTCGCCGATCATGATGATCGCCTGCGTTTCGTCGTCGGCCAGGAACAGTTCGAGGATGTCGATGAATTCCGAGCCCTTTACGGGATCGCCGCCGATGCCGACGCAAGACGATTGGCCAAGGCCCACCGCCGTCGTCTGGCCCACCGCTTCATAGGTCAGCGTGCCGGAGCGCGAGAGGATGCCGATCTTGCCGCGGCGATGAATATGGCCCGGCATGATGCCCATCTTGCATTCGCCTGGCGTGATCACGCCGGGGCAGTTGGGTCCGATCAGGCGCGTCTTGCTGCCCGAAAGCGCGCGCTTCACGCGCACCATATCCAGCACCGGAATGCCGTCGGTGATCGCCACGACCAGCGGAATCTCCGCATCGATGGCTTCCAGAATCGCGTCGCCCGCTTGCGCCGGCGGCACATAGATGATGCTGGCGTCGCAGTTCGTTTTTTCTTTGGCTTCCAGCACCGTGTTGAACACGGGCAGGCCGAGATGGGTCTGGCCGCCTTTGCCGGGGCTCGTGCCGCCGACCATCTTGGTGCCGTAATCGATCGCGGCTTGGCTATGGAACGTGCCTTGCGCGCCGGTGAAGCCCTGGCAGATGACCTTGGTGTTCTTGTTGACGAGAATGGACATCAGTGACCCCGAACCGCTTTGACGATCTTTTCCGCGGCGTCCGCGAGATCATTGGCCGGCACGATGGCCAAGCCGGATTTGAGCAGAATTTCTTTTCCCAACTCGACGTTGGTGCCTTCTAAGCGCGCCACCAGCGGCACGGAGAGCGAGATTTCCTTCGCCGCATCCACAATGCCGTTGGCGATGGTGTCGCAACGCACGACGCCGCCGAAGATGTTGACCAGGATGCCCTTCACGTTCTTGTCGGAGAGGATGATCTTCAATGCCGCCGACACGCGCGCCTTGTCGGCTGCGCCGCCCACGTCGAGGAAGTTCGCCGGCTCTTCGCCGTACATCTTGATGATGTCCATCGTCGCCATGGCGAGGCCTGCACCATTCACCATGCAGCCGATCGTGCCGTCGAGCTTGATGTAGGCGAGGCCGAGCTTGGTCGCTTCGGTTTCGCCCGGATCTTCTTCCGATTCATCGCGCATCGCCTGACTGTTGGGATGGCGGAACAGCGCGTTGTCGTCGAAATTCACTTTTGCATCGAGGCAGACGAGTTCGCCGCTCTTCGTCACCACCAGCGGATTGATTTCGAGCAGGCTCATGTCCTTGATCACGAACGCGCCGTACAATTTTTGGATCAGCGGGCCGACCTGCTTGGCGACATCGCCCGTCAGGTTGAACGCCTCGGCAATGTCGCGTCCCAGATAGGCGGAATATCCGGCGGCAGGATCGACGCGGAAGGTTTTGATCTTGTCCGGCGTCTTGTGCGCCACTTCTTCGATGTCCATGCCGCCTTCGGTCGAAACGATGAAGGCGATACGTCCCGAGGCGCGGTCCACGACTGCCGAGAGATACAATTCCTTCTCAATCGCCGAGCCGTCTTCGATGTAGAGCCGGCGCACGACGCGACCGGCAGGGCCGGTCTGATGCGTCACCAGCGTCATGCCCAGCATGCGCTTGGCTTCCTCGGCCACCGCCTCGATGGATTTCACCACCTTCACGCCGCCGCCTTTGCCGCGGCCGCCGGCGTGGATTTGCGCTTTCACCACCCAAACCGGCCCGCCCAATTCCTTGGCGGCAGCGACGGCTTCTTCAACGGTGAATGCGGGTTTGCCTTTCGGCACCGGCACGCCATAGCCGCGGAGCAGCTCTTTGGCCTGGTACTCGTGAATGTTCATGGGGAGGGCCTTGAGGATTCGAAAAAAAATCGGGTCCGGAGAGGCGCGCAAACCGGCCTTCCGCGAGGGCTCCGGTTATAGCAGCGCCAAAGGGACGGGCAAGGGCGGCCTCCCAGAATCCGTATGGCTTATCCGCAAGGCTTAATGTTCTGCCGAAAAAACCGGCAGATCAGTCCCCGAGCTAGGGAAGATCGATGCGCGTGGGATCGAGTGAAGCGGGCAAGGGTTCGGCGACGGGCTCAGGCTCCTTCGCCACCGGTATTTTTTTGTCGTTCTTCGCCTTGTCCTTTTTGCCACTGCGGAACAGCCGCGGGATGCGCAGCACAAACCACAGCACTTTGAGGACCAGCATCAGCACGAAGGCCGCCGCCAACAGCAGCACGAAGGCGATGCCCACGCTCATCTGCGCCTGATAGGTGCCGATGGTGAGGATGACGCCGCCCGGCGTCGCGGCGATCCAGGCCATGCCGCCCGCAATCAGTCCGGCAATGAGAAGCGTGACGATCAGGCGCGTCATGGCGCTGTCGCGTTTGTTGTGGCCGAAGTGGCAGCAGCCGGTGCGGTAGCAGTCGGTGTGGTCGCAGCTTGTGTTGCCGCTTTCGTATTGGCCAGCGCGGTGACGATGCGCGCATTGGCTTCGGCCAACGCCGTATCCACGGCAAGCCGTGCTTGCGCGTCGTCACGCCAGGGCTGCAAATTTTTCGCGGCCGTGCCTTTCAGCGTGCGCACTTCGCCAACGGCGCCCGCGAAATCGCCGGTCTCCAATTTGAGGGTCGCGCGCGCCAGCGTTGCATCCGTATCGTTGCCGGCGACATTGCCGACGCGCCGTATCGTCACGAGGCCTTTGATGTTGGCCCACAGATGATCGAGGAAGCTGCCATCGGCGTTCGCGCGTTCGGCGGCCAGCGCGTTCTGTGCATCCGCCGGGAAACGCTGCACCAGTGCGGCGCGCGTCGGAACGCCTTTGTCCGCATAGGCCGACAACACGCTGAGCGCGGCATCGTCGGGAGCCAGTGTCGCGAAGGTTTTTATCTCCAGCACATAAGGTTGCGGGGTTGCGGCGGCGCGCGACAGTTCGGCCAGCGCGAGCAGCGTGGCGGCGTGTTGCAGCGTCTCGGCGCTGTTCGCCGATTCCAATTTCATGATCCGCGCATCGAGTGCGGCGGCATCGGTTTTCGTCGTGAAGCTCGCCAGCTTCTGCGGCAGATCGGGGGGCGTGCTGGCTTCCAGCGTTTGCAGCCGCGTCATCAGCGTCGCGTTTTGTCCGCTCGTGGTGGCGTTGGCGGCTTCGGTCGCCGCTAGCCGCGCTTCGTCGGCCGCCAACTTGCCTGCCAGTTCGGCCAAGCTCGGCTGGCCCGCCTGTCCGCCTTCGATTTTTGCCAGCCGCGACGAGACATCGTTGAAACTGGCGTTCAGCGCGCCCAATTGCGCCCGCAACGTTCCGGTATCGGCGGTTTCGGTGCCGTCGCCAGTTGCCGTCGTGGCGGGTGCGCTTTTTTCCAGCGCGCTAAGGCGCGCTTCCGCAGCGGCGATCCGATCTTCGTCGGTCATGATTTGCTTGCGCATGTCGCCGAAGATCGCGCTCGCGGCATCGCCGGCATGTCCTGCCGCGATCTGTCCGACGCGTGTCTCCAGCGTGTCGATGCGTTCCTGCAAAATGTCGTCACCGCTGCCTGTCAGCATCGGCCAATAGGACACGAGCAGGCCGGAGCAGACGGCAGCCACGATGACCAACAGCAGCATCCCGAGCCAGCCTTCGGGCAATTCGATACGCGAGCGCGCGGGCGGATTCGTGCCGGCGATGGCAGAGGGATCTTGCTCTCCGGCCGGGGGCGAAACACTGCCCGGCTCCGCCGGCTTCACATCCAAATCCGTCATATGTGCTCCGTCGCTCCCGGCCTTCGGCAGCCCTTTGGCGGAATATAGGCCGAGGCGTTCCATACCGGAACAGCCCGCAATAAGGCTCGGAAATGCTTAAGAAAAAACGATTGTTAAGAAAGGGAGGCGGATTTGGGCAGCAAGGCCAGCATGGCGTTTTGGTTCGGCTCACCGGCAACCGCCACGTGGTCGAAGGCCATTGTGCCGAGCGCGCTGACCGTGGCGGCGCTGATGCAATAGGCGGTCAGCCGGGCGCAAGCCTGGTCCAGCTTGGACTCGGCCACGAGGCCCGTGAAGGTCTTGGCGCTGCGTGGCGAGAACAGCAGTACGCCGTCGAGCGTGCCGTCAGCCAGGCTGTTGACGGCGGCTTCGGGCAGCGACGTGACCGGCACCGCGTCATAGAGCACGGGACTTTCCACGGTGAAGCCGCGTGCCTGCAAATTCTGGCGCAAACGCCCGGCAGTCTCGGCGCCCGCCGCATGCAGCAGCGCGCCCGCATCGGGCGTGGTCCAACCGGTCACGGCATCGGCCAGGGCGATGGCATCGCCTTCGGCGTTGCGCACGGTGGCGAAGCCCGCGTTTTGTGCCGCTTCCGCCGTTTGCGGTCCCACGGCATAGACCGGGATGTCGCGCTTGTCGGTGCGCTTCGCCAAAGCCCGAACGCCGTTCGCACTCGTGACGAGGATGGCCTGATAGGCTTTCAGCGGGATTTGCGGGCCCTGGTGGAATCGCACCTCCATCATCGGCGCGACGATGGGGTCATGACCTTCGGCTCGCAGAAGCAGCGCGAAGGTCTGCGCGTCTTCCAAAGGGCGGGTGATCAAAAGCCGCATGGCTTAGAACCTCGGCAGCAGAGCGCCAGCATCCCGCCGTATGGCGGCGGCCGCGTCGCGGCCCAGTTCTTCTGCAGGTTTCATCTCGCCGGTCCACGCTATAGCGCGTGAGGCCGCCCAATGGTTCCGGCCATCAAGGGCAATCACCTCACCGCTGAACACCAGTTGGTTATCGCGCAGGGTTGCCAATCCGGCGATCGGTGTTCGGCACGAACCGTCAAGCGCCGATAAAAAAGCGCGCTCGCACGCAATCGCCACCGCCGTGTTCGCATGGCTGATCGGCGCGACGAGTTCTGCCGCGCGGCTGTCGCCGACGCGCAATTCGATGCCGATCGCGCCCTGACACGGGGCCGACGGCCAATCGGCTTCCTCGAACAAAACTGTGTTGCGCGGCTCCAAATGCAGCCGGTGCAGGCCGGCGGCGGCGAGGATGATGGCGTCGGCATCGCCGTGGCCCAGTTTCGCCAGCCGTGTTTCGACATTGCCGCGCAGCTGCACGATTTGCAGATCGGGCCGCAGCCGCAGCGCCAGCGCTGCGCGGCGCACCGAACTGGTGCCGAGGCGCGCATTCTTGGGCAATTGGAGAAGGGCTGCCTTCGCGTCCTTGGCGTCGGTGTTGTCGCGCACGATCAGCACATCGCGCGGGTCTTCGCGTTCCAAGACGGCGGCGATGTAGAGCCCGTTCGGCAAAATGCCCGGCACATCCTTCATCGAATGCACCGCGATATCGGCCGCATCCTGCAGCAGCGCGTCCTCGATCTCTTTGACAAACAGGCCCTTGCCGCCGACTTCAGCCAGCGGCCGGTCTTGGATTTTGTCGCCGGTGGTTTTCACCACCACGATCGGGCACAGCGCGTTGAGATCCGCCGTCGGCCAGCCATGCGCGCGCGCCAACTCGCTTTGCACGAGCCGCGCCTGCGTCAGCGCCAGGGGCGAGCCGCGGCTGGCAATGCGCAAAATGGGTTTGGTCGAGGTGGCGTCGGAAACCATGGCGCGACAGGCAACTACGTTGAAGGATGACTTGGTGCGCCCCTTAGCATAGATCGAAGCCGGAGCGCGCTCGATATGACGGCACAATTTACGGTTCTGGGGATCGAAACCAGCTGCGACGAAACCGCGGCCTCGGTGGTGCGCGGTTATCCGCCCGGTCCGGGCACGTTGTTGTCGAATATCGTCGCCACCCAGATGGAGGCGCACCGGCCGTTCGGTGGCGTGGTGCCGGAAATCGCGGCGCGGGCTCATATCGAGGTGATGGATTCGGTAATCGCCGAAGCGCTGGCGACCGCGAAGATTTCCCTCAACGACATTGATGCCGTGGCCGCCACATCCGGCCCCGGCCTGATCGGCGGCGTGATGGTGGGGTTGCTGTCGGGAAAGGCCTTGGCACTGGCCGCCGGCAAACCGCTGATTGCGGTGAACCACCTGGAAGCGCACGCGCTCACTGCACGATTGTCGGGCGGCGTGGCGTTTCCCTATCTGCTGCTGCTGGTGTCGGGTGGGCATTGCCAGCTCGTCGCCGTGGAAGGCGTCGGCCTTTACCGCGTGCTGGGCAGCACCATCGACGATGCCATCGGCGAGGCCTTCGACAAAACTGCGAAGCTTCTGGGCTTGCCCTATCCGGGCGGCCCGGAAATCGAAGCCGCCGCAGCCAAAGGTGATCCGAAGCGCTTCCCGCTGCCCCGGCCCATGGTCGGGCGTGAAGGCGCGGACTTCTCGTTCTCAGGTCTGAAAACCGCCGTACGCCAGTCGGCCATCACGGCAGGCGAGTTGGACACGCAAGCCCGCTACGATCTGGCGGCGGCATTTCAGCTGGCAGTTCTCGACATTGTCGAGGATCGCGTCACCGCCGCGATGCAACAATTCCGAACGAAGTTTGGCCGTCCAAATGAGAAGGGCCGAATCGTTGCGGCGGGTGGCGTGGCGGCCAATGGGCCGCTGCGGCGTCTGCTGGAAAGAATGGCGGAACGGGAGAATTTTGGCTTGGTGTTGCCGCCGGGGCCGCTCTGCACGGACAATGCGGCGATGGTTGCCTGGGCGGGGCTGGAACGTCTGGCTCTGGGCCTGACCGATCCGCTCAACGCCGCGCCAAAGGCCCGCTGGCCCTTGGAAAGTCTCAGAGAAAACCTAGATTCTTATCCCAACAACGGAAACCGGCCGGTAGCGGGAGGCACAGCCTCCTGAAACCGGCCGGTTCAACCGCCAATCTTACAGGCCGCCATGGTACAGAACGAACGGCGACACGAGCAGAACCGCCGCGGCGGCAATCATCACGCGAGTCAAAAGCCAGATACCGAACGGTGTTACTTCTTCCGTCACGGTGGGATGTACGGTGCTCAATTCACTCATAAAAAACCCTCCATTGCGTCGCAACATGCGACTTGTGCAATGCAATATAGCCCGTTCGCCGGAAAAAACAATGAACCAAACAAGAAATATTCACGACTTAGCCAATAGTCCAGAACATCGTTAGGAATATTCGAAATGGTTGCCATTCGCCTGGCCACTTGGAACATCAATTCCGTGCGGTTGCGCGCGCCCATCGTGACGAAGCTGCTGAAGAAGCACGCTCCGGATGTGCTGTGCCTGCAGGAGATCAAGGTCGTGAACGAGCTGTTCCCGGCCCAGATGTTCCACGATCTCGGTTACGTGCATCAGGCGATCAACGGCCAGAAGGGCTATCACGGCGTCGCGATCCTCTCGAAGCTACCCATCAAGAAAACCGACAGCTTCTATTTCTGCGACAATCAGGACAGCCGCCATGTCAGCGCGGCCTTGGAGAACGGGCTGGAGGTGCACAATTTCTATGTGCCCGCCGGCGGCGACATTCCCGATCCGAAGGCGAACGAGAAATTTGCCCACAAGCTTTCCTTCCTGCAGGAGATGGAAAGCCATTTCTCCAAGATGCGCCGCAAGCGCTCCTCGCCGATGGTGCTGGTGGGCGATCTCAACGTCGCACCGCTGGAGCACGATGTCTGGAGCCACAAGCAGTTGCTCAATATCGTTAGCCACACGCCCATCGAGGTGGAGCTATTCACCGCTGCGCAGCAGGCGTTCGATTGGCATGACGTGACGCGCGGGTTCGTGCCGCACGACCAAAAGATCTATTCGTGGTGGAGCTATCGCAATCAGGATTGGAAGAAATCCGATCGCGGCCGCCGTCTCGATCACATCTGGGTGAGCCCAGGCCTGAAAGAGGCGGTCAGCGATCACGCGATCCTGAGAGACGCCCGCGACTGGACGCAGCCCTCAGATCACGTTCCGATTTTGACGACGATTAGTCTTTAAAGAGAAATCGCGCGCTGGCTTCTCGCAGCTCTAGCCACAACACAAACTGTCATGCCCGGCTTCGCGGGCATGACAGCGGTTCCTAGCGATTACCGCCAGAACGAATCTTGTTCGGCAAAACGCGTCCAGCGCTTTTGCGCGCGGCCCCAAATGTCTTCTGCGCCGGACGATTGCCAACCGGCAGCAAACGCCGCCGCCTCACGCAATTCCGGTGTCGCCTGCTCATCGGGCAATGTGTCCACCACCCGCGTCAGCAATGCGTTGCTGGAGGCCGCATCGTTCAATGTGCCGAACACATCCTGCAGCCGCACCAACGATTTCAGGAACGGCACCACGGCGTCGTTGTCGTAGAGTGAGGCGAAGAATTCCGACGAATAGCGCAGCTTCTTCAGCGACAGGCGCAATTCGTGGCGGGCTTGCGCGCCCGCGGAGGACTGCTGAGCCGCGACGATCTTGCGCAGCA
>CAIYRG010000296.1 GCA_903928515.1 uncultured Alphaproteobacteria bacterium
GCGCTGGCGAGCGCTGCTGCCGCGGCGATGCCGTGGCGTTCTTCGCTCTTCACATTCGCCACCTGATTGCTGACATGCGCGAGCTGATTGCCCATGCCGGTGATCTGGTTTTGCAGATTGTTGTTCACGGTCGTGACTTGGCCCACCGTCGCGGCATCCGTGGCGCTGGTGCCCGCCGCCACATTGGTGATGCGCCGTTCCGCGCCCGCAGCACCGACCGACACCGTGTTGTCCTGATCGGCAACCGAACCGGAACCGATCGCGACAGCACCGGCACCGGTGGCGTGTGCATTCGGACCCAAAGCCGCCGACAACACACCCGTGGCCGACGCATTGTCGCCGAACGCCGCACCGCCATTAGAGCCCAACGCATTCAAACCGACCGCGACAGAACCCGTGGCGACCGCGCCATGGCCGATGGCGATGGCATTGATGCCCGTCGCCTGCGCGACCCAGCCCAACGACACGGCGCCGGATTGGCTTGCCACCGCGCCGTCACCAACGGCGACTGCTGACGTACCGGAGGCTTGCGCGGCATTACCAACCGCCGTCGCGTTGGTAGCCGAAGCCACCGCCGCATAGCCCAAGGCCGTACCGTTTTGCGCGCTTGCAATGCTGCCCGCGCCATAGGCCGACGCATTGTTTGCGAGCGCTTGCGCACCAAACGTCACACCGCTCTGGCCGCCACCGACGGCAGTCGCGTACGTGCCGGTCGCAACCGCGAGAGCGCCATAAGATGCAGAACCAGTACCCTTCGCCACAGCGAAGTCGCCCGAGGCAATGCTGAAATTGCCGGAAGCAATGGCGCCTTGGCCCACCGCAACAGCCGTAAGCCCCGAAGCCGTGGCGCCGGTACCGACGGCAACGGCCGATCCGCCCGACGCGGTCGATTGCGCGCCCACTGCTGTCGCATACGCGGAAGCTGTGGTGCGCGCGCCGAGCGCGGTGCCGTTCACGTCAGACACGCTGGATTGGAAGCCCAAGGCCACCGCGAAATCGTGGTTCGCCTGCGCGAAATCACCCAATGCGGCCGAGCCTTGCCCCGAGGCACTGGTGTCGAAGCCTACCGCCGTCGATTCCACGCCGGATGCGGTCGCTGTCGCGCCCAACGCCAGCGCGTCTGTTCCCGATGCAGTGCTGCTCGCACCCAAGGCCGTGGCGTTATTTTTGTTGGCGTTCGCAAGCACACCGACGGCGGTGCTGCCGTTGCCGCTGGCGGCACTGTCGGAGCCGAGTGCGGTGCTCAGGCTGCCGGAAGCGTTGGCAAGTTCACCGTAGGCAGAACCGAACTGGCCCGAAGCTGTCGATGCGGCCCCGACCGCCGTCGATGCGAGCCCGCTGGCGGTGCTGTTGTCGCCCAAGGCCGAGCTGAAACCGCCTGACGATGCAGCGCCCGTACCCGCCGCAATACTGTGTGTGCCGGAGGAGTTTGCGCCGGAACCCAACGCGATAGTGGAAACGGCGGTGGCCTGCGCCGAATGTCCGATAGCTACGGCGTCATCGGTGGAAGCATTCGCGGAATCGCCACCGGCAAAAGAACTCGAGCCACCGGCACTCGTGCCGCTGCCCACGGCGACGGCATGCAATCCACCGGCGGTGGCGGCGGCATTGCCGCCCAACTCGGCGCCGCCTATGGCAACGCTGGCCTGGCCGTCCGCCGATGCCTCATATCCAGCTGCGTAGCTATAGTCGCCGATGGCTTTGGCATACGGCCCCATCGCGGTCGCGAGAAATTCAGCCGTCGTTCCCACGCCGTAGGCTGTGGCATAGGAACTGGCCGCATTCGCTTCGTAACCGGTTGCCGTGGCGTACAAGTTTGCTGCGGTGCTGTTGGCGCCCACCGCCGTGGCGTATTGCTGGCTGGCGGTCGATGAATCGCCAATCGCGATGGAGTTATCGCCGATCGCTCGGGCGTTCGTGCCGAAGGCGCTGGAATAATCGCCGCTCGCTGTCGCGGCCTCGCCTACGCCATCACGCGTGCTGCCGAAGGCGCTGCTGGAAAGGCCGGAAGCGTTCGCCGCAGCACCAACGGCCAACGAGAACGTACCCGTCGCCTGCGCAGTGCCACCAACGGCAATGCTAAGAGTGTCAGACGCATTCGCCTGCTCTCCCAATGCTAAGCTCTGTTCGCCACCGGACGAACTGCCCACGCCGAAAGCGCTGCTGTAATTGCCGGAAGAACTTGCGCCGGCATAGAGGGTGCTACCGCCGCCGACTGCGACGCTGTCAAACCCTACCGCAGATGTTTTCGTGCCGATCGCGCTGCTGTTGTCGCCACTTGCGACGGCGCTGTCGCCAATCGCCGTTGAACTGACGGAGGAAGCCTTCGCATTCACGCCGACGGCTGTGGAGCGCAGGCCGCCGGCGCTCGCGCCGTTGTTTCCGGCCGTGCCGTCGCCGCCACCAATCGCGGTGCTATAATCTTGTAGAGCCAAGGCTCCCGATCCGTAGGCGGCTGAAGAGGTTCCCACCGCCCCGGAGCCGGAGCCTGCCGCTGTCGCGCTGGTGCCGAGCGCGTGGCTGTCCGTACCGAGCGCGGTTGCATTCAAACTTGATGCCTGGGCAAAGGAGCCGAGCGCAGTGGTGTCCTGATCGTTCGCCACCGCGCTGTAGCCAACCGCCGTTGCTTGCGAGAGACCGGGCAGAAGAGCAGCGCCGGCTTGCGAATTGGTCCCGATGGCAATGCTGAACTGACCGCTGGAGGACGCCGCCGTGTTGGTAAGACCGCCGTCGTCACCGCCGATCGCGATTCCGCCATCGGCACGCGCCTTGGTGTCATCGCCGATGGCGGTCGAGTAACTTCCGGTCGGTGTTGCGAGAACGCCGATGCCGACGCTGAAGCTGCCGCTTCCGTTAGCCCCGGCACCGGCGCCAACAGAAATCGCGCCATTATTCTGGGCCTGCGAAAGTGTGCCTACAGCAATGCCGCTTGATGCGCCGGCGCTTGTCGATGCGTTTTGACCGACAGCAATCGAGAAATCGCCCACTGCCGAAGCTGGCCCGGTCGCATTCGCGCTCAACGCGATGCTGGTGGTGTTGGTAGATGTACCAGTGCCGATCCCAGGCGGCGTAACGCCGGTGGTGCTGTCGATGCCCGCTGCAAGAACTTGTGGCGATGCAAGCACGAAAGCCAACACCACGAAGCTGCTGGTTTGCAGCAGGCGCATCGCACGTTTCGCGCTGTGTGTTCCGCCGGCGTTTTTGTTCGAGCCCAACATCGATCCCACCCGCGTTTGCGGTCCCCTCACAAGACGGAATCCTTCGTCCCGTTTCGGTACAGTGAGGTGGCGTAGGGGTGAATACGACAAGAGGTTTCGGGTAAGCTTAACGCTTAAGCACAGGAACGGCATGCACCCGACATAGCGATGGTGAACGCCGTTTGTTAGATGTCCGCGTATTGGCGCACTTCGCCATGGCCGCCCGGCTGTGTCACCGCACCGTAGCGCGCAGGCCCGACATTCTGGCCGAAGCGCCAGATCGCGCCCGAACCAAAATCTGCTTTCTTCGGCGTCCACGCCGCACGGCGCGCTTTCAGTTCGTCATCCGGCAATTCGACATCCATCGTGCCCTTCACGGCATCAATGACAACGATGTCGCCGTCTTTCAGCAAACCGATGGGGCCACCTTCGGCAGCCTCCGGCCCGACATGGCCAACACACAATCCGCGCGTCGCGCCGGAGAAGCGGCCATCGGTGATGAGCGCGATTTGATCGGACAATCCCTGGCCATAGAGCGCTGCCGTGGTGGACAGCATTTCGCGCATGCCCGGACCGCCCTTTGGTCCTTCGTAGCGAATGACAATCACATCGCCCGCTTTGTAGTCGCGCTTCTCGACGGCGGCGAACGCGTCTTCCTCGCAATCGAACACGCGCACCGGCCCGCGATGCACCTGATGCTTGAGGCCCGCCACCTTCACGATGGCGCCATCGGGCGCGAGATTGCCTTTGAGCCCTACCACGCCGCCTGTGGGCGCGAGCGGATTGGAAACCGGGCGAATGACTTGCTGTTCTTTGAATTCCACGCCTTCGAGATTCTGCGCGATGGTTTTGCCGGTGATCGTCATGCAATCGCCGTGGATGTATCCGCCGTCGAACAACGTGCGCATCAGCAGCGGCATGCCGCCGGCTTCCCACATGTCCTTGGCGACAAAACGGCCGCCCGGTTTTAAATCGGCAAGATACGGCGTGCGCTTGAAGATTTCGGCCACATCGAACAGATCGAATTTGATGCCGCATTCGTTCGCCATCGCGGGCAGATGCAGCGCCGCGTTGGTGGAACC
>CAIYRG010000297.1 GCA_903928515.1 uncultured Alphaproteobacteria bacterium
TATTACGTGCTGCCCGGCGGACAGGCGGTGAAATATGGCGTCGGCGTGGGCCGTCCGGGTTTCGAATGGTCCGGCACCAAGACTGTATCGAACAAGAAGGAATGGCCGTCGTGGACGCCGCCGTCGCAGATGCTGCGCCGCCGTCCCGACCTGCCGCGCCATATGGCGGGCGGACCCAATAATCCGCTCGGCGCACGCGCCATGTATCTGGGCTCATCGCTGTATCGCATCCACGGTTCGAATGAGCCTGACACGATCGGCCAGGCCGTCTCTTCGGGCTGCATCCGCATGACCAATGAAGACGTGATGGACCTGTTCGAGCGCGTCAAAGTTGGCACGCGCGTGACCGTGCAGCGGTAGGCTTAATCGGCTTGCGGTTTTGAGGTCGGGCGCGAGCCCGGCCTTTTTTCTTGCGCATCCCGACACACGCACGGCGGGCGACGAACCCGTGGCCTGT
The DNA here is from genome assembly GCA_903928515.1 of uncultured Alphaproteobacteria bacterium. Taxonomy (GTDB): domain Bacteria; phylum Pseudomonadota; class Alphaproteobacteria; order Micropepsales; family Micropepsaceae; genus CAIYRG01. Next base: position 458 of record CAIYRG010000297.1, read on the forward strand.
ATCGCTTTTACCGCTTCACCACGGGATCCCGCGACAGCCCCTTCGCCTTGATCTCATCGAGATACGCCCGCCACTTCGTCGCGTGGTTGACGGCAAGATCGTGCAGCCACGCAAAGCTGTAAATGCCGGTGGAATGGTGGTCATCGAAGGTCAGCCGCACGGCGTAGTTTCCGGTCGGTGTAATCTGGGTAATCGCAACGTGACTTTTGCCGAACTGGGTGGTGCGCTGGCCCGGGCCGTGACCCTGCACCTCGGCGCTGGGGCTTTCCACCCGCAGATATTCGGCCGGGAGTTCGTAGCTGGCGCCATCGTCAAAACTGAGCACGAGGGTGCGGCCGCGGTCTTTCAGGCGGAATTCCGTGGGCCAGGGGGATTTGTCGCCGGATTTGTCGGTCATTTTGTCCTTCATTCCCGATGGGATCGCTGCTTATAGCACCCGGCGCTGACGAATCCGCTTCCCTGAGGCCCCGCCGAGCGCTATATTCAACCATACATAACGGTCAGGCGTCATGAATACGAGTGCGCACAAAATGTTTCTGGACCCAGCAGCCCCTGCCCTTGTCGACCCGTTCGGGCGCGCGATTACGTATATCCGCGTGTCCGTGACGGATCGCTGCGATTTCCGCTGCGTCTATTGCATGTCGGAAGACATGAATTTTCTGCCCAAGCGCGATCTGCTGACGCTGGAGGAGCTTGACCGGTTGTGCTCGGCGTTCGTGGCGCGCGGCACCAAGAAAATCCGCATTACTGGCGGCGAGCCGCTGGTGCGCCGGGACATCATGACGCTGTTCCGCTCGTTGTCACGGCATTTGCAAAGCGGCGCGCTGGAAGAGCTCAACGTCACCACCAACGGTTCGCAGCTGGCGCGTTACGCGGGCGAGCTGGCGGATTGCGGCGTCAGGCGCATCAACGTCTCTCTCGACACGCTTGACGACGCGAAGTTCAAGGCGATCACGCGCTGGGGCGATCTGTCCAAGGTCATGCAGGGCATCGACGCCGCACAGAAGGCGGGGCTCGCAATCAAGATCAACGCGGTCGCGCTGAAGGGGGTTAACGACGACGAGTTTCCCCGTCTGATCGAATGGGCGCACGGGCGCGGCATGGACCTGACCTTCATCGAAGTGATGCCGCTTGGCGATGTGGAAGCCGCGCGCGTCGATCAATACGTGCCGCTCAATCAGGTGCGCGCCGATTTGCTGGATCGCTACACGCTCGAGGACATCGATTACCAGACCGGCGGCCCGGCGCGTTATGTGCGCGTGAAGGAAACCGGCGGCAGGCTCGGCTTCATCACCCCGCTGACGCATAATTTTTGCGAAGGCTGCAACCGCGTGCGCGTGACCTGCACCGGCACGCTCTACATGTGCCTCGGCCAGGAAGACGCGGCGGATTTGCGCACCCCTTTGCGGTCTTCGGAGTCCGATGGCCCACTGCTGGCTGCGATGGAAGGCGCCATCGCAAGGAAGCCCAAGGGGCATGATTTTGTCATCGACCGCGTGACGAAGAACCCGGCGGTGGGCCGGCATATGAGTGTGACCGGGGGGTGAACAAGTAAACGTGATTATCGAGATGGAGACAGGCGCAAATTCTGAAACTTGAACTGAAGTAAATTTGAATCGAGCGTGTTTTTTGTACTCTGACTGATCGCACCCTGAAAGACCTTCACCTTCTTGTCTGGAGGTGGACCACCAGCCCGGCGAGTTGGAGGCCTGCGAAATGCAGACTGGCCAATTGTCAACGGTAAATTGTCTACCCAAACA
>CAIYRG010000298.1 GCA_903928515.1 uncultured Alphaproteobacteria bacterium
ATCTCGGCGATCCGCTGGCAAAGCTCACTTTCAACACGGGCGCCTATATCGATCTGTCCAGCTTCTCAACGATGCGGGAGGGGCTGGAGTTCGTGCGTGAGGTCGACAATGACGACGCGCTCTATCTGAAACTGCTGTCGGCACACGTTTACCGTGAAAACAAAGTGCCGGAATTCGCGCAAGAACAAAGGGTTGCGGCGTTTTTCGACCGCATTTTTGAAGCCGCTTTGGCGCGACGGTAAGCGGGAATTAACCCAAATGGGTCCAAAAGAGAGACGCGAGAAAAGGGAGCATTGCCCTTGCGCCTGTTTGGCGGCCAGTTCTTGGGTCAGGCCGTGACCTTTGTATACCTGACGCAGGCAGGCCAGACCGGCCCCGGCTTCAATGCGGCTCTGTGGCCGCAATTCTCGCTCTACAATTTCGTCATCGCCAATTTCTGGCCGATCTATTGGATCGGCTATGCCATCGACCGCGCCAGGGTGAAAACCTACTATTGGCACGTCTTCGCGGTGGCGCATGACAGGGCGGGCGACGTCCTGCACCTCGTCAAGATGATGGTCGGCTAGACCGCTTCACTTACCCAAGCAGATGATATGCAGGGCAATCGCGCGTAGCGCGAAGCAAGAGGTCACAACCCTGATTGCGGGCCGCACATTCCAGTCTTGGAGATTTAAGCGGTGGCCGCGATCAATGCTGCGAACAACGCAGCCACGCTGACAACCGCGAGCGTCACCGTCACCGTGAGGACGTTGCCCCAGGTGTTGATGGGGTGGCGGGCGCGTTCTTCCGCCAAGCGATCCCGGCCGCGTTTTTCTTGGCCGACGATGATCGTGATGAAAAGCTTCCGCGGGAAAAACGGGATCGTCATCCGCAGATTGATGGGGTAGCGCCCGGCGCTGGCCGGCCGCTGGAAAGCGGACGTTTCGGCGATACTCATACGTGTCTCCATCCCCAGGAATAGGCGGGGATGAAGCTAGACGGCATTGGTAAACGGAGTGTGACCGAGGCGCACGCGCAACGCGTGTATTATTTGATTTTGCCTTCGGTGAATTCGACGTGCTTGCGCAGTTTCGGATCGTACTTCTTGAGCTTGAACTTCTCGGTCATGGTGCGCGAGTTCTTCTTCGCGACATAGAAGAAGCCGGTGTCACCCGTGCTGTTCAGCCGGATTTTGACGGTTGTGGGCTTCGCCATGACGTATCTCCAAAAAGCAGTCCGGCGCGCTCGCCGAAGAGGGGCGTAACCTAGTCAGCGGCCTTTCTTTGTCAAGCTCCGGGATTTACCGGCCTTTTTGCTCTTTTTTACCCCCGGAAGCGGGCGGCGAAAGCCGGTTTGCGGGCGTTTGGGGCTTGAGGATTCGCCTTGGTCTTCCGCCAAATCGAAGCGCAAACCGCCGGTGAGGGGCGCGGACTCGGCCAGTTTCACGCGGATGGGGTCACCCATATGGTAGGTGGTCCCGGTGCGCTGGCCGATCAGCGCGTGGCGCTTTTCGTCGTGATTGAAGAATTCATAGCCCAGAGCCCGCATGGGCAGGAGCCCGTCGGCGCCGGTCTCCTTCAGCTTTACGAACAGGCCGAAGCGGGTCACACCCGAGATGCGGCCGTCGAACTCTGCTCCCAAACGATCCTGCATGTAGGCGGCGACATAGCGATCGACGGATTCCCGTTCCGCCGCCATGGCGCGCCGCTCCATCATGGAGATGTGTTCGGCGGTCTCCCCCAGTCGCTCGGAATCCTTGTCGGAGAGTCCATCATTGCCGAAACGCCCCGCACGGATCAGAGCGCGATGCACGATGAGGTCGGCATAGCGCCGGATGGGCGAAGTGAAGTGCGCGTAGCGCGATAAGTTCAATCCAAAATGCCCGAGATTTTCGGCCGCGTAAATCGCCTGCGCCTGCGTACGCAGCACCACTTCGTTTAGCGCGTCTTCGTGCAATCCGCCGCGCTCACGCACGAGAATCCGGTTGAAGATCTCAGGCTTGATCACTTGGCCCTTGGCGAAATTCACATCGATGGTGCGCAGATAATCCCCGAAGGCCGCGAGCTTCTCGGCCGAGGGGCGTTCGTGGACGCGATAGATCAGAGCCTGGTTTGCTTTTTCCAACGTCTCCGCGGCGCAGACATTGGCGAGGATCATAAACTCCTCGATCAGCCGCATGGATTCCAGCCGGTCGCGGAATGCGATGGATTTCACCTTGCCGTCTTCGCCGAGCATGATGCGCCGTTCGGGCAAATTCAGATCGAGCGGCGAGCGGATGTCGCGTGCCTTCACCAATGCCGCGTAAGCATTCCACAAAGGCTGCATCACGGTGGCATTGAGGGCGACAGTTTTGCCTTCCGGCTTGCCGTCGAATGCGGCTTGCGCCTGTTGGTAGGTGAGGCGCGCGGCCGAGCGCATCATCCCGCGCAGGAATTCGTGACGGCGCTTGTTGCCGTCTTTGTCGAATACCATCCACACGGCCAGCGTGGCGCGCTCTTCGCTCTCGCGCAGCGAGCACAAATCCGCCGACAGCGCTTCGGGCAACATCGGCACCACGCGGTCGGGGAAATACACCGAATTGCCGCGCTTGCGCGCTTCGCGATCCAGGCTTGAGCCCGGCGTTACGTAATGCGCCACATCCGCGATAGCGACGATAACAATATGTCCGCCTTTGTTGTTGGGATCGGGATCGAGCCCAGCCCACACCGCGTCGTCGTGATCGCGCGCATCTTCAGGATCGATGGTGATGAGCGGGATGCTTCGCAAATCCGTGCGCGTACCGAGTTGTACCGGCTGCGCGCCTTGCGCTTCCTCAATCGCTTCGCGCGGAAATTCGGTGGGGATGCCATGCGCGTGAATGGCAATAAGGCTGACGGTTTTCGGTTCGTCCATCGAGCCGATGCGTTCGATCACACGGGCGCGCGGGCTATGAGCGGAGCCGCCGCGCGGTTCCACCAGCACAAGTTCGCCGTGCAGCGCATCGCCACGGTCGCGTTCGTCCACGCTGAAAGCGTGGCGCGTTTTGCGGTCGACAGGCTCCACGCGCCAGCGTCCGCCGTCCTCTTTGCGCAGTACGCCGAGTGCGCGATTCACGCTCGCACCCAGCCGCTTCATCACGCGGCCGTGATAACCATCGGGTTGGCGCTCGATGCGCGCGAGCACACGTTCGCCAATGCCGATGGCACGTTGGCCTTCGTCATCGCGTCCCGGCACGATCAAGACTTGCGGCGGCTCGTCGTCGCCATCCCAATTCGAAGGCTTCGCCAGAAGCTCACCATCCGCATCGGTGCCGACAATCTCCAGCACCGCGACTTCGGGAAGCTGGCCGGGGGGCAGGAAGGATTTCTTCTTGCCGTGTTCGAGCAGTCCTTCATCGGCCAATTGCGCCAGGATGCGCTTCAGCAGAATGCGATCCGAGCCATGCACGCCGAGCGCGCGCACCAGATCGCGTTTGGTGTCGCCGGGGTGTGCCGCCAGATGCGCAAGCACCGTTTCGCGGGTGAA
>CAIYRG010000299.1 GCA_903928515.1 uncultured Alphaproteobacteria bacterium
GCCGGTCTTGGTGCGGCTGGAAACCGAAAGCCGTGACACCGCGCCGATGGACGGCAGCGCCTCACCGCGAAACCCGAGCGTGGCGATGTTGGTGAGATCATCGCCGCCATCGGCAGAAACCGGCAATTTCGATGTGGCGTGACGTTCGATGGCGAGCGTGAGGCCCGCTTCGTCCATGCCCTCGCCATCGTCTTCCACGGTGATGACATTCGCGCCGCCGCCGACAATGGCGATAGCGATGCGGCCCGCGCCCGCATCCAGCGCATTTTCAACAATTTCCTTCACCGCGCTTGCCGGGCGTTCGACCACTTCGCCCGCTGCGATGCGGTTGATCGTGCCCTCGGTCAAGCGACGGATTGTGCTCACGCGGTTTTGCCTTCGAGATAGGCCTTGGCGAGCACTTTGCCCTCTTCCACCGCGGGCTGATCAAACGGGTCGATACCCATCAATTTGCCCATCACGATGGTCTCGAGCATGAACTGCATGAAGAGCCCGCCAAGCGCGCGCTCGTCGATTTTCGGCACATGGATCTCGCGCACCGGACGGCCGCGCTTCGCCAGAGTCTCCGCCGTGGCGCGCGCTTCAGCCGCCGGAAGATCGCCGGACGCGTGCGCGCCGAGATAAGAGACGCCAAGTTTGTCAGCCGCGTCTTTCGGCACGCCGGGGCCTTTGCCGGTCTGCTCGGTTGTCACGATGGTGAACAGCGCGCCACCGGGACCATCCAAGAAAAGCTGCAACTGGCTGTGCTGATCGACAGGCCCCAGAGCGCCCACCGGCGTGGTGCCCTGCCCGTTCTTGCCGAGGCTTTCACCCCAGAGCTGACGCCACCAGGGACCAAAGGTCTTGAGCTTGTCGGCATACGTCCACAGGACGGTTTCACGCAGGCCGCGCTCGCGGACCAACGCCATGTGCAAGGCGGCCCCCACCGCACAGGGAATGGATTGGGGATCGGCGCCGGAGAAGGCTTGGGTCGCCACCGCGTGCGCGCCTGCGCGCAACGCTTTGGCATCCAGCCCATCAACAATGCGGGCAGCATCCCGACCATGCACAGCACCGAGTAGCGGCCGCCAATGCCGAGCGGATGCGGCAGGATGGTGCAACCGATGCTCTCGCCGAATTTGCGCAGCGCGCTGGGCTTTTCTTCCGTGACCACAAGAAAGCGATCCTTGTGGCTCAACGAAGCCCGCGACAGCGCATCGGCAAACACCAATGTCTGCACCAAGGTTTCGGCAGTGCCGCCGGATTTCGAAACCGCGACGAAACGCGCCGTCTTCACATCGGTGGCAGCCAAGATTTCGCTCAACGTCGCCGGATCGATATTGTCGAGATAGGTGATGCGCGGGCTTCGCGCGGGATTGAACGGCAGCAGATTTGCAACCGCCTGCGCGCCCAGGCTCGAACCGCCGGTGCCGAGCACGAAGATGTCGGACGCGCCCGCACGCAATGCGTGCGCCGCGATTCCGGCGGCGGCGATGTCATCGTCGCGCGTCACATTGCTGAAGAGTTCGAGATTGTCCGCAGGCAGAGCGGCTATCGCTTTGCCGGCATCGGCAAGACATGACGAGAACGCGCCCGCACTCGGGGATGCAGGACCGTGCAGCGCTTTGTCGAGCGCGACCGAAAAGGGCAATGAGTCGGACATGTCTAACTCCAATCTAACAAAGGGCGGTCGCGGGCAGAACGGACGCTACGGTTTCTCACCGCGTTCTCCACCGCAAAACGCGCCAGGGCAGCAGCGTGCCGCGAAATTACGCAGAAATTGCGGCGCTACGGCGCCTTGGCGGGCGCAGCCCGAACCGGCGTTCCCGCCACCACGATGGTCAGGCGCTCGGGAAGAAAATAACGCTTCGCGGCAGCGTTGACCTGTTCCAGCGTAACCGCCTGGATCAACGCATTGCGCTTCGTCACGTAATCGACGGCCAGACCGTTGCGCTGGAAGCCGTTGAGCTGGGCCGCGATCCGCACCTCGGAATCGAAGGCCAGCGGAAACGAGCCCGTGAGATAGGTTTTGGCGTCGGCCAGTTCCTTGGCCGTTGCGCCGTTCTTGGCGAAGCGCGTCATCTCCGCCTTCATCGTGTCGAGCGCCGTTTTGATCTTCGTCTTATCGCTTTCCACCGTGCCCATGATCATCGCGGCGGCGCGATCATCCACCAAATCCGAGCCGATGCCGTAGGTCAGCCCCATCTTCTCGCGCACCTGATCCATCAGGCGCGAAGAAAATCCGCCGCCGCCGAAAATGTAGTTGGCGACATAGGCCGGAATGAACGTGGTATCGGAACGCAACGGCCCCGGCACGCCAAACATGGCGGCGGGCTGCGGCACATCCATCGGAATAATCTGCGTGCCGATATGGCCCACGGTTTCGGGGTGCGACACGAGTGGCGGCGTCTTGGTGGGCAATTGTCCGAAGACATCGCCGATATATTTCTTCACCTGGGTTTCGTTGATATCCCCGGCGATGGAAACCCGCGCCCGGCCGCGCACCAGATAGGTGGCGGCAAAGGTTTTGACATCCTGTTGCGTGATGGCCATCAGGCCTGCCGCCGTGCCATCCACCGGATGGGCATAAGGATGATCGCCGTAATACGCGCTGAAGAACGCCTTCTCGGCGATGGTGCTGGGATCTTCGTCATCCTGCTTCAACGCGGCCAGCATTTCGGTGCGTGTGCGCTCGATAGGTTCGCGGTCGAAACGCGGGCGGCTCAACGCCAAACCCAACAAGCGAAACGCCTCGTCGGCGTTCTCGGACAGCGTGGTGAGCGTAATCACCAGATAATCGCGTTGCGCCACGGCGCTGAATTGGATCGCCTTGGCTTGCAGGGCTTGCTTGAACGCATTGGCATCGAGATCGCCTGCGCCCTCGTCCAGCAAGCCCGCAATCATCGCAGCCAAGCCCGGCTTGTCCGAAGGGTCGTAGCCCGAACCCGCGGGCAACGAGATGCTGACCGCAACGATGGGGAGAATATGTTCTTCGGAAAGCCACACCTCCATGCCCGCCGGCGCGGTCACAGGCTTCACGTTCATGGACGACGGCGTGGCGACAGGCTTCACAGCCGCGGCGGCCTGTGCGGACACAGAACCGAGGCCGACGCTCGACAGCACACCCAAGACGACAATCGCACGAAACAGGGACTTCATGGTGCGGGCGCTCTCGCAGGCGCGGGCGCTGCCGGCGTCGCAGGCGGGGTCAGGCGGCCCGTCACGGCCTGGGATTTGCGCAAATAGGTCTGCGCGGCTTTGCGCACATCGCCGGGCACCACTTGCTTGATGCGGTCGGGCCACTCCTCGACATCATCAATGGTGAGGCCGATGGACAGCGCGGTGCCGTAATCGGTGGCCATGTCGGTGAGGTTGTCACGCTTGTAGGTGGCGCTGGCGATCAACTGCGTTTTGGCGCGATTGAACTCCACCGAATCCGGCGAGGCACCGGCCATCGCGACGATGACGGCATCAAGCTCGCGCTCTAACGTATCGAGGCTCACGCCTTCGCGCGGATTGACGGTGATGGTGTATTCGCCCGCGTCACGATCCATGCCGTCATAGGTCGCCGAAACCGACGCCGCTACTTTCTTGTCCATCACCAGCGTCCGATAGAGACGGCTGGTCGGTCCGCCGCCCATCAATTGCGCCAACACTTCCATGGATTCGGCAACGCCCGGCGTCGCCTCGGCATAGGACGGCACGCGATAGATACGCATCAAGACGGGCAGTTTCGTGTCGCGATCCGTCATCGCAATGCGCGTCTCGGCCAATCGCGGCGGCTGGGGAATATCCATACGCTGCGCGATGCCGCGGCCCGGAACAGATCCGAAAATCTGATCGGCGAGCTTGTGCACCTCGTCGGGCTCCACATCGCCCGCCACGATCAGCGTCGCGTTGTTGGGCGCGTAATGGTGCGTGTAGAAGTCGATGGCTTCGGTACGTCCGATGTGGCGAATTTCCTCGGGCCAGCCGATCACCGGGCGGCCATAGGGATGCGACAGGTACAGCCCCGCTTCCAACTGCTCCTGGAAGCGCGCCTCGGGATCGCTGTCCACGCGTGTATGGCGCTCTTCGAGCACCACTTCGCGCTCGGTGTTCACGTTCTCGTCCGACAGATCGAGATTCATCATGCGGTCGGCTTCCAGCTTCATCACAATGGCCAAACGGTCTTTGGCGATGCGTTGGAAAAACGCGGTGAAATCATGCGTGGTGAAGGCGTTGTCCTCGCCGCCGTTGCGCGCAACGATGCGTGAGAACTCGCCCGAGGGCGTGGTCTTCGTGCCCTTGAACATCAAATGTTCAAAGAAATGCGCGGCCCCCGAAAGCCCCATCGGATCGTCGGAGCCGCCCACGCGGTACCAAACCATATTGGTGACGATGGGCGCGCGATGATCGGGGATCACCACCACCTGCATGCCGTTCTGCAGCGCGAATTGCGTGGCGCGCGTGGCCGCGAATGCGCGGGGGGACACCGACGCTGCGGCGAGCACAAGCATCAATGCGCAGACAATTCCACGCACAGCACACGTCATGAAAACAGCCTAGTTGGCGTTAGAGCCCCGAACAGGAGGTGCGCCTGCGCCGTTCAACAATTGATCGGTCAGGTTCTTGTCATTCTCATAGCCCGAATCCGAACCCGACACGGCTTTCGCTGCGGGGGCGGAAGGCGGCGGCGGCGGAGCCGCGGCGGGGACCGAAGCCGAACCGGCCACAGGGACCGGCGCAGGAGCCGCCATGGTGCCATTGCCAACAAGCGCGTTGGTCACGCCGTTGTCGACTTCGTAGCCGGTTTCGTTCGACAGCGTGCGACGCACACCCGGATCGACCGTTGCGCCACCGGCGCGGGCGAGCAGCGTCTTCTCGCCTTCGCTGTAATTCGGGCCGAGCGACTGGGCCGCGGCCTGCGGCGACTGGAACAGCGTTTGGCGTGCCTCGTCTTGCGGCGATTGCTGGTTGGCTTCCGGTGAACCCGGACGCGGCGGGCGCAGGTTGAAATCGGGCGGCACGATCAGCGGCGCCTTCGTCACGACGGCGAATTCATCGGGCACGATCTTCGCGGCGCCCGTCGCCTCGTTGATGGACTGACAGCCCGTCAGGCCCATGCCCAATCCGGCAAAGCCCAACACCGTCCAGCCCAAAGCACGCATAGCCAATGCCATTTATTCGTTCCGGTTGTCCGGCTCCCTGGTAGGCCCCGCTTCGTCGCTCGCGCTGAATGCATCGGCGAGCAGGGCCAAGACGCCTATCGTAATCGCGGCGTCAGCGATGTTGAACACATACCAGCCGCGACCAAGCGCGTGAAAGTAGAAAAAATCCGCAACGGCGCCGTAACGCACGCGGTCTATCACGTTCCCGATGGCGCCGCCGATGATTAATCCTAGGCCCAGGCCCAGAATCGCCCGTTCGGCCCGCAGCAGCCACCAGCCCAGTGCGGCCATCGCGGCCAGGGAGAAAACGGTCAAAGCCAGGGTTCCCATCCAGCCGTCGGCCTGGAAAAGCCCGTAGGAAATGCCGTGATTCCACACCATCACCAGGTCGAAGAACGCGGTGACCGGAACCCGCGTTTCCGGGTTGGCGGCGAAACCGAAGCCATAGAGCAGCGCCAGCTTGGAGCCCTGATCGGCCGCCAGCGCGCCGATAGCGGCCGCAATCCCCAAGGTCAGGGGATTGCACACTTTCGGCTTGGCTGTCGCCGATGTCATCAGCCAACAACCCCGGAACAACGGTGGCAGAGGTCCGGGTGGTGGGGTTGGTGGCCCACCTCTTCGAGAATCATCCAGCAGCGGGCGCATTTTTCGCCCGAGGCTTTCGCAAAGCTCACGCCCGCGCCGGCCACGTCCTGAAGACGGAAGGCATCTTCGGGGGCCGCCTGGATGCGAACCTCGGCAGCCGAGGTGATGGCGATCTCCGAGAGATTGAGCCCCTCGAATAAGGCGGCGTCTTCCGGGCGCTCCAGATAGAGCGTGGGCGCGGCTTCCAGGCTGGCACCGATGGTCTTGTTGCGGCGCTCGATTTCCAGCGCCCCCGTGACGACGCGGCGCAGATCGCGGATGCGCGACCATTTGGCGACCAAGGCATCATTGGCCCAAGACGACGGTGTTTCCGGGAAGAGCTGTAGATGCACGCTGTTGTCTTTATCGCCGAAGCGCGTCGTCCAGGCTTCTTCCATCGTGAAGCACAGAACCGGCGCGAGCCATATCACGACGCGGGTGAAGATCGCATCCAACGCGGTGCGCGACGAACGGCGGCGCGTGGAGCCGATGGCGTCGCAATAGAGCGAGTCCTTGCGAACATCGAAATAGAACGCCGA
>CAIYRG010000300.1 GCA_903928515.1 uncultured Alphaproteobacteria bacterium
AGGCAACACAATCTGGAAGGCGCTGCACACCAAGGACGGCCCCGTGGTGCTGGAGATCACCATAGAGCGCGACGGCGCGTGGGCCAAAATTCATCAAGAAGGTGTCCACGGCGAGAAGAAGCTGGGGCGCGAGAGCCTGGCCTTCCTGCACGAAGCAGCACTACGGATGTTGGGACTCAACAACGAAACCGCGCCGTTCGAAACGCGCCACGCGGACTTCGCAGCACCCCGGCGCGGCTTGCGCGTGCCCAACATCCCCACCGGCTTCGATGGGCTCGCCTGGGCGATCATCGGCCAGCAGATCAACATGAAATTCGCCACATCCTTGCGCGCGGAAGTGTTGAAACTGGCGGGCGAGAAAGTCGGCACGATGCGCGCGCATCCCACACCCGAACGCGTCGGCAATTTGAGCGTGGCGGAGTTGAACGCCAAGCGCTTCTCCCGCTCGAAGGCGAATTATCTGATCGGCGCGGCACAGGCCGTGGTCAAAGGTGAACTCGATATTGAAGGTCTACCGCGCGGTTCGGCAGTCGCGGCCGAGAAGACCCTCACCAAGCTGCATGGCATCGGCACCTGGACGGCGCGCTACGTGATGCTGCGTGGCGGGTTTGCGGATGCCGCACCCGTGGGCGATAGCGCGCTCGCCACCGCCTTGCAAAAACTGCATCGCTTGGAAGAACGGCCCGATCAGGAAGAAACCGCTCGGCTGATGAAGGCGTTCGCGCCGCATCGCAGTCTTGCCACCATGCACCTGTGGACGAGCCTGAAAGAACCCGCGTGAAACGCTATTGGGATTTCATCGAAACGCGCTTCGGCACGTTTGCAGCCTGGATTGCCGAGGACGGCACGCTGTTGCGGTTCCGTTTCCACGCAAAAGACGCTGCCGACATAGACCCCGACGCCGAACAGAATCCCGAGAAGCTGTCGGAGGTGTACCGCCAGGTTGACGAGTATTGCGCCGGTGCGCGCAAGGATTTCGACTTGAAGCTGCATATCGAGGACTCAGGATTCGAATCCCGCGTCTGGCACGCAATGCGCGACATTCCGTTTGGTGAAACCGTGTCCTACGGCCACATCGCCAAGCGCATCGGCAAGCCGCGCGCCACGCGCGAAGTCGGCCAGGGCTGCGGCTCGAATCCGATTGCGCTGATCGTGCCGTGCCATCGTGTGGTGGGTGCGGATGGAAGCCTCACCGGCTTCGGCGGCGGCTTGCCGCTCAAACGCAAATTGCTGGAACACGAAGCCCGAATATCAGGCACGCGCTATGATTTGTTCGGCTAGGAACAGGCGTGATTAAGGCGCGCGAAACGCATCGCGCAATTGTTTAATCCGCGTATTGAGATCAACGAGCACATCGACGTCCATTCCCGATTTCTTATACAGCGCATCCGCCAGCGTTTTGGTTTCAGCGCGGATGGCGCGCCCCTGATCGGTAAGCGACACCTTCACTTCCCGCTCGTCCAATGGATTGCGCTTGCGGACCAAATGCCCCGCTTCTTCCAGGCGCTTCACCAACGGCGTAATCGTGCTGGGCTCGAGATCGAGATGGCCAGCGATGGCCGAGATCGTCTGTTCGTCACCTTCCCACAGCACGCTCAACACAAGGTATTGGGGATAGGTAAGACCGAGCTTATCGAGCCACGGCTTGTAAACGCGATTCACAGCGATATGCGCGCTGTAGAGCGAGAAGCCGAGCTGCCGGTCTAGGGGAAGCGGAAATACACGTTTCACGAGCAATGCCTGTTCTGCGGTCGCAAAATACTTATCGCGATAAGTTTTCTCTAGACAAGTGAATTCGCCTGACTATATATTAGTTATCACGATAAACATTATTGCGAACTTCATATAGGAGATTGGTCATGTCAAAGATTGGTATGGTGTTGGCCTCCGCTGCGGTGTTGGCGATGACGGGTATTGGCGCCAGTGCAGCACCTGCGGGCGCCATCAAGAACGTCGTCCTCGTGCATGGGGGATTTGTGGACGGCTCAGGCTGGCAGGGCGTCTACGACATCCTCAAAAAGGATGGCTATAGAGTCACCATCGTCCAGAACCCCACAACCTCATTGGCGGACGATGTTGCTGCCACACACAGAGCCCTCGCGACGCAGGATGGCCCGGCCGTTCTCGTGGGTCATTCTTATGGCGGCGCGGTCATCACTGAATCCGGCAGCGACGCGAAGGTGAAAGCGCTCCTTTATATCGCGGCTTTCGCGCCCGACGCGGGCGAGTCTGTGTCGACGCTCATCGCCAATCCGCCGCCGGGCGCGCCCGTGCCGCCGATCCTGCCGCCGCAAGACGGATACCTGCTGCTCGACCGCGAAAAGTTCGCGGCGTCCTTCGCGGGTGATGTGAAACCCGCGCAAGCGCAATTCATGGCGGACAGCCAAGTGCCGTGGGGCGTTGCCGCGCTCGGCGGGAAGGTGACTGTTCCCGCGTGGAAATCCAAACCGAGTTGGTATCTGGTGACGAAGGACGACAAGATGATCCCCGCACCCGCACAACGGCAGATGGCCAAACGCGCGAATGCAACGGTTAGCGAGGCGGCCGGCAGCCACGCAATCTATGTCTCGAATCCGAAGGTCGTAGCTGACGTGATTGAGAAAGCGGCATTGGCTGCGAAATAATTTCGCTGGCCGGGTAGCGCTGCGCTGCCCGGCCATGACGCTCTCAAATGAAAGGGCCGGAAGTTTCCTTCCGGCCCTTTTGTTTTAATGAAAAGCTAGGCTCATTCCGCAGGGCCCGATTGGCCCGTGGCAGCAGGCCAGGACACTTCTTGGCCGAGCCAGCGCTGGAACAAACCGGCGAGCAAGCCGCCCGCCAACGGCGCAACCCAGAACACCCAAAGCTGCTGCAACGCCCATGTGCCCTGGAAGATCGCCACGGCCGTGGAGCGCGCCGGATTGACCGACGTGTTCGTCACCGGAATCGAGATCAGATGGATGAGCGTCAGCATCAATCCGATGGCGAGCGGCGCGAAACCCGCAGGCGCGGACGATGACGTGGCACCGAGAATGACAATGAGAAACATGAACGTCATCACCACTTCGGAAATGATCGCCGCGTTCATTCCGTAATGTTGCGGCGAGTGATCGCCAAAGCCGTTGGACGCGAAGCCCGAGGCCGTGGGATCGAAGCTGCCGGTTCCGCCCGCGATTTGCAGCAGCACGTAGCCCGCGAGAATGCCGCCCAGCACCTGCACGATCCAATACGGGATCACGTCTTTCACCGGAAAGCGCCCTGCCGCCGTGAGGCCGAGCGTGACCGCCGGATTGAAATGCGCGCCGGAAATATGGCCGAACGCGTAGGCGCCGGTGACGACCGTAAGGCCGAAGGCCAGCGCGACGCCGAGATACCCGATGCCGACCGTGGGAACGCCTGCGGCCAAAACCGCAGCACCGCAACCGCCAAGAACCAGCCAGAATGTGCCGAGAAATTCGGCCGCCAAACGCCGAGATAAAGTCATGTGTTTCCCCCTTTATGAGCGAACTTTGTGTTTGCGTAAGGTATGTGTTCGCTACTTCCAATCTAGCGCGCCCGCCCCTATGATGGAATTCGCAAGGCCGATAGCGGCCCAAGTCATTTCGGGCACCCAAGGCCACTCGGGCAAACATCACATCACCAAGGCGCGGAGCGCATCCATCCCGCGGCAGTCTTCATGTCACAACGCCTTATTTCGCTTTGTTTTTCGACGTTCCTGGTATCGGGCCTGGCATCTGGCCTGGCGTGCAGCCCCTGCCTCTTCGATAGCGGCTTCGCGTACGCGGCCGACGCACCCCTCCCCACCAAACGCAATCCGGCCGACACCGTGGTTGTGGATTTGACCGCCGGACGCAGTGTCCCGGCCACCGAATCCCAACCCACGGAAACGACTCAGGTGCGTGCGCTGGACCTCATCAAGGGCGGCACAGCGGAAGCGCAGGTACAGACACCGCTGGAGCCTGTGGGCTCGCGCGTGCCGCGCACCAAGAAGATCGATCTCACGGTACCGGGCGCGGAAGCTGCGGCCAACACACGAACCGATGCGGATTATTATCCGAGCTCTTCGGACACCGTTCTCATCTTGGCGGATCGCGACAGCGACCCCTATGAGGAAGACAATCGCGACCGCTTCCAATCGCATGTCTGGCTGCATCACAATTTCTTCGATCCGATCGAGACGCTCTATATCGAAATCATTCCGCCCATCGTGCGCCGGAGCGTGCACAATTTCGTTTTGAATATCGAAGGCCCCAAGATTTTTGCAAACGATGTGCTGCAGGTCGATCCCGGTCGCGCCGGTGGAACACTGGGCCGCTTCGTCATCAATTCCACGGCCGGTATTGGTGGGCTCTTCGATGTGGCGACATGGGCGGGCATTCCCTATCGCGACAATGATTTCGGCATGACGCTCGCCAATTACGGCGTCGGCGATGGTCCCTATCTTCTGATCCCGCTGGTCGGCCCGTCGAACCCACGCGATCTCACTGGCAAGGTCGTGGATATTTTCATCAATCCGCTGCACTTCGTGACCATGCCGGGCGGCATCTTCACCTCGCTGGGCGAGGAGAGCTTGAAACAAGGCGATACCCGCAGCTACGAGGTCGGCCATCTCGATGCACTGGTGGAAACCGAAGCCGATCCTTACGCCGCCGAGCGCCATGAAGAACGCGTGAAACGGCAGGCCGAGATCGATGAAGCCAACAACGGCGTCAGCGCCGACGAGCCCTAAACTAGCGCGACGCTGTTAGCGGCAAGGGCGTGGTGCCGTCGCCATAGGCGGAGAACGCCGCCCAGAATCGCGGATGCAAATACGCGCGCGATGGCGGTGCCGCCAGGAATTCGCGCTGCGCTTGGGTGAGCGCGGCAGCCACCCCATCGCCCTTGGATTTCGCCAACGTCGCGAAGAACGCAATCATGATCTTTGCGGAGCTGGCGCTGTCCACCGCCCACAGCGAGGCCACGGTGGAAGGCACGCCCGCCAGCGCGAACGATGCGGTGAGCCCGCGAATGCCGCCGTTGAATTTCTCGGTCTCGAAATTCGCCGTGTTGCACGCCGACAG
>CAIYRG010000301.1 GCA_903928515.1 uncultured Alphaproteobacteria bacterium
GCCCTCGGGGCGTTCGATCTTGATGACCCGCGCGCCGGCATCCGCCAGACGGCCCGAGCAATAAGGCGCAGCGACCGCCTGTTCGAGCGCCACCACCAGAAGTCCGTCCAGATCTTTGGCCATTTGCCCTGCGTGTTTTAGAGCCGTGTCTATAGCGGCAACGGCTTGGAGCGGCGAGAGAATTTCATCCCCGTCCTTTCCGGTTCTGGCCTCTGTTTGGGGCGAAAAAAATGGTCCATAAACCTCGGGCAAAGCGGCAAAAAGTCCGCAGAACACCGTTGGGGTTGAGAGTGCCGAACCTAGCCGCCACCACCTGCATGAGCCCGCTTTTCGTACCGGGCGATAGACCGGACCGTTTCGAAAAGGCCGCTGCCTCGGGCGCGGACGCCATCATCATCGATCTCGAGGACGCCGTCGCGCCCGAGAAGAAGATAGAGGCGCGCAACAATGTCGCGAAGATGAAGGCGCTGCCAATCCCTGTGCTCGTGCGCGTGAACGCTCCGGCCAGCGAATGGCACGAGGACGACATTCGCGCGCTGGCGCATGCGCCGGTTCACGGCGTGGTGCTGCCCAAGACACAGAACCCGACCGAAGTTCTCGCCGTGGCGCTGGCGCTGGGCGATCGCGCGCCCGTTATCGCGTTGATCGAAAGCGCGTTGGGCATGGCGCAAGTGCGCGACATCGCGCTGGCGCGCGGCGTGAAGCGGCTCGCATTCGGTTCGCTCGACTTCGCGGTGGATATCGGTTGCGCGCATATTCGCGAAGCCTTGCTCTCCGCACGTTCGGAGTTGGTAATGGCCTCGCGTCTGGGCGGTATGAACGGCCCGATCGATGGCGTAACCACCAGCATCGACAACATGCAGGCCGTGGAAGACGACGCCGCTTTTGCGTGCGCGTTGGGATTTGCGGGAAAATTGTGCATTCACCCGAAACAGGTTGAAGCGGTGCGCCGCGGCTTTGCGCCCACCGAAGAAGAACTGGCCTGGGCGAAGAAAATCGCCGCTGCGGGTAAAGATGGCGCGGTGAAGGTCGGTGGCACGATGGTGGATGCCCCTGTGCGTATGCGCGCCGAGCAGATTCTGCGCCGAGCGGGTTTATGAGCGAACCGGGCGAGTTCGACGCCATTCGCGAGGAAGTGCGCAAACTGTGCGCGCAATTTCCCGGCGAATATTGGCGCAAGCTCGACCGTGACGGCGCCTACCCATCCGACTTCGTAAAAGCGTTGAGCGATGCGGGCTATCTCGCAGCGCTGATCCCGGAAGAATTCGGCGGCGCAGGACTCACACTTTCGGCCGCCGCCGCGATCCTCGAAGAGATCCAGCATGCGGGCTGCAACGCGTCCGCCGCACACGCGCAGATGTATGTGATGGGCGCATTGCTGCGTCACGGTTCGGATGCGCAAAAAGCGAAATACCTGCCCGACATCGCGTGCGGCGCGTTGCGGCTGCAAGCCTTCGGTGTGACCGAGCCCAGCTCGGGCAGCGATACCACATCGCTCTCCACCACCGCCAAGCGCGACGGCGATCACTATGTGATCAACGGCCAAAAAATCTGGACCTCGCGCGCCGAACATTCCGACCTGATGCTGCTGTTGGCGCGCACCACGCCGAAGGATCAGGTGCAAAAACGCACCGATGGACTTTCCGTGTTCCTCGTCGATATGCGCGAAGCCAAGGGCAATGGCCTCACCATCCGCCCGATCCGCACGATGATGAATCATGCGACGACGGAAATCTTCTTCGACAATCTGCGCGTGCCGGCTGAAAATCTTATCGGCGAAGAAGGCAAAGGCTTTCGCTATATCCTCACCGGCATGAATGCCGAGCGCATTCTGATCGGTGCGGAATGCGTCGGCGACGCCAAATGGTTTCTCGACAAGGCCACCGCC
>CAIYRG010000302.1 GCA_903928515.1 uncultured Alphaproteobacteria bacterium
CTTCTTCTGCTCGCCCTTATTGGCAATATGCCGTTTTATTCTTCGTAGAAATTGGCCTTGCGTGGATCTTCAGGACCCGCCCTCCTGACGTATCGGTTACGTCTCAAAACCCAAACGGAGCCGTGACATAGAAAAACAAAAAGGCCCGCGTGGAACGCGGGCCTTTTGTCGTTTCACGCGAAGAAAGTAGCGCTTAGTACGTGCGCGCTTTCGGGGCGATGTACTCGATGTCGTTCGACAGCGTGTATTTGTGCACCGGGCGATAATCGATGCGCGTCGCGCCGGTTTTCGGATCGAACCACGCCAGCGTATGCTTCATCCATTCCTGGTCGTTGCGATCCGGGAAATCTTCATGCGCATGCGCGCCGCGGCTTTCGGTGCGGTTGGCAGCCCCATCGATGGTGACGATGGATTGCGCGATGAGATTGTCGAATTCCAGCGTTTCGACGAGATCGGAATTCCAGATCATCGTGCGATCGGTCACGCCGATATCGGCGGCCTGTTTGAACACTTCGCGGATTTTCACCTTGCCCTCTTCCAGCGTCTTGCTGGTGCGGAACACGGCGGCATCGTTCTGCATCGCGCGCTGCATGGCGAGGCGCAGCGCCGCAGTGGACGTGCTGCCCTTCGCATAGCGGAAGTGATCCAGACGCGCCAAGGCCTCGTCGCCCGCGCCCTTGCGAAGGTCGGGCTGCTGCGCACCAGGCTCAAGCGTTTGGCTGATCTTCGTGCCGGCGGCCTTGCCGAACACCACGAGGTCGATGAGCGAGTTCGAGCCCAGGCGGTTCGCGCCGTGCACGGACACGCAGGCGTTTTCGCCGATGGCGAGCAGGCCCGGCACGACCGTGTCGGGGTTGCCGTCTTTCAACGTCAGCACTTCGCCCCAGTAATTCGTCGGCACGCCGCCCATGTTGTAATGCACGGTCGGCAGAACCGGGATCGGCTCCTTGGTCACGTCCACGCCCGCGAAGATGCGCGCCGAGTCGGAGATGCCCGGCAGACGTTCGTGAATGACCTTCGGGTCGAGATGCGAAAGATGCAGGAAGATGTGGTCCTTTTGCGGACCCACACCACGGCCTTCGCGAATCTCAATCGTCATGGCGCGCGAAACCACGTCGCGCGAAGCCAGATCCTTGGCATTCGGCGCATAGCGTTCCATGAATCGCTCACCACGCGAGTTGGTCAGATAACCACCCTCACCGCGCGAACCTTCCGTGATCAAGCAGCCGGAACCGTAAATGCCGGTCGGATGGAATTGCACGAATTCCATGTCCTGTAACGGCAAACCGGCACGCGCCACCATGCCACCGCCATCGCCGGTGCACGTATGAGCAGAGGTGCAGGAGAAATAGGCACGACCGTAACCACCGGTTGCCAGAATCACGGCGTGAGCGCGGAACCGATGCAGCTCACCTGTCGCCATATCCAGAGCAATCACGCCACGGCAAGCGCCGTTCTCCATGATCAAATCAATCGCGAAATATTCGATGAAGAACGTCGCGTCGTGCTTCAACGACTGCTGGTACAAGGTGTGCAACATGGCGTGGCCAGTGCGATCGGCCGCCGCACA
>CAIYRG010000303.1 GCA_903928515.1 uncultured Alphaproteobacteria bacterium
CGCGCTGAACCTGCTGCGCATGGCCGAAAACAGTGTATCGCCCGGCGACGCGCCAGATTACGGCCCGCCTATCGGCGAGGTGCAAGGTCCGCCGCAACGCCGCGCCACCGACCGCCAGCGTCGCGCTTCCGATGCGCTGCGCCGCGCCTCTGACCGAGGCCTGCGTCGTGCCGGCGACAACGATCGTCGCGGCAGCGATGGGGATCGTCACGATAAAGACGTAACTGCCGATTCCACGCCGTCGGAACGTCCCAGCATTCGCAGGAAAGACATGCGCCGCGCCGCCGATCTGCACGCGGTGCTGAACAATTTCGATCCGCCGGAAGGCGCGCGCGCCTCCATCGGCGGTGATCCGGTCGTGCGTCTCGAACGCAAGATGCAAGTGCTCGAGCACACGTTGCAGGAAATCGCCGAGTTCAACACCAAATCCGAGCGCGGCAACAATGTCGAATTGAACTTGGTGCAGGAAAGCGTGAAGAGCCTCGGCGAGCGCATCGATGTGTTCGAGCGCCAGTACCGGGATTCCGTGGCACACTTACGCTCGCTCGTCGCTGAGACCGCGATCCGCTCGCTGGCCTCCGGCGTAATGGAAGCAATGCCGGAACCGGCACGCGCGCCATCAGAAGACGATGCGCCTTTGACGCCGTCTTACGAGTCCCTGCGCGGGAGCGAGCCGATGATGCTCGATCTCGATTCCGACTTCGAACCGGTCGAGCCCGCCACGGAAAATGCGAACGCCGCACTGGCGCAATCCTATCTTCTCGCCGCGCGCCAAGCCGCCAATCAAGCGCATGAGGAAAACACCCATTCGCGTAAGAAGGCGCCCAAGCGCGTTCAGGAAAGCGATTTGAAATTGGACGGCGAGATCATCCGCTCGCCGATGCTGCGCTACGCGCTGATCGGCGGCATGATCCTCGTGCTGCTGGCGCTTGCCGCGCGTGTCGCCTTCGACCGCGGCGTGGCGGACGCGACGCCCGCCCCGGCGCCAACATCATCAAAAAAGATCGAGAGCACCGCCAAGCCCGTCACCGGTGCGGCTGTCAAAGTGCCAACCACACAATCCACACCCCTTTCGAAAGACGCGCTTTCGCAATTGGCGCAGAACGGCAACGCCAACGCCGAACTCGTCCTCGGCTTGAACTATCTCGAAGGTGACGGCCAAAAGCAGAGCGATACGGATGCGGTGCATTGGCTGCAAATGTCGTCCGCCAAAGGCAACGCGGTGGCGCAATATTATCTCGGCACGTTGTATGCGCGCGGCAAAGGCGTCGCGACCGACGATGCGCAAGCGCTGCATTGGTACGCAGCGTCTGCGAAGCTGGGCAACGTGAAGGCAATGAACAGCCTGGCGCGCGCCTACGCGACAGGCGCCGGCACCAAGCAGGACATGACGGAAGCCGCCAATTGGTTTGGCCAAGCCGCCGTGTTGGGCTTCACCACCTCCCAATTCAATCTTGCCGTGCTGTACGAACACGGCACCGGCATGCCGCAGAGCCGTCTCGATGCGTATATGTGGTACGCGTTGGCAGCTTCCCAGGGCGATTCCGAATCCAAGCTGCACATCGAAGCGCTCAAGGCCGAATTGAGCGATGCCGAACGCACGGCCGCCGAAGGTGCGGCCAATGCGTTCAAGCCCGCGGCGGAAAACGCAGCGGCGAACGAAATCCCCAACGCAGCGACGCTGAAGTAATCCTCCCTTTCACCTCCCCCCTTGAGCCGAACGTTGACGCGTTTGGCTCCGCTTCTCCTCTCCCCAACGAGGGAGAGGACGCAAAATCTTACGTTTGCTGTAGCGAAGCGGAGGTAGGCGTTAGATTTTGCTGGTGAGGGGGACGTACGAAACTCACTCCTCACCCGATTGATCTAAGCGCGCGCTCTGCGCGCGGCCACGATCAATCACCCTCTCCCTCAGGGGGAGAGGGGAAGGCCGAGTTCCACCTTCTAAAGAGAAAAACCTATTCGCGGACGATCTTCACGTCCGCATGGCCTGAGGCCTGTATATCGGCAACCATCGCGTCGGCTTCCTTCGCATCGTGGAAAGGCCCGATGCGGACGCGGAAGATGGCATGGCCGTTCATTACCATGGGCGACACGCGCGCGCCCAGCCGTGAGAGATCCTGCGCGACTTTGCCCGCACTTTCGGCCGAACCGAACGCACCGGCCTGCACGAAGATGGTAGAGCTTTCCGACAGGGATGCCGAGCTTTCGGCAACCGCAGGAATGATACGCGCGACAGACTTCGTGACAGTCGGCGCCGGAGCAGGCTTCACGATGACCGGTGCGGGCGCGGATTTGGCGACCGCTTTCGCTTCGGGCTTCGCCGCAGCCGCCGGCGTTGAATCCGCAATCGGCGCCATCGTAACGGTGGCCGGAGACGGCGGCGGCGTGCCGGCTACAGGCTTTGCAAAACTGGGTGGCACGTTCGCTGCCAACGGCATCGGCGCGGCGGCGATATTGGCGCGCGCCATCGCCGAGAGATCGGGCGTGACATGGGAATCGCGTAAGCCCTGCACGAGCTGAATGTTGGCGGCGATCTTCGTTTGCGATACCGCAGCGGGTGCAGCTTGCGCGAGTAAGCTTTCGGCGCCTGCGATGTCGCCCACTTGCAGATGCGACATGGCGCTGTTGTTCAGAACCGTGGGATCGCCCGGCTTCAGCGCCAGCGCACGCGCGAAAGAAAGCTGCGCATCGGCATAATCGTTGAATTGGTCGTAAGCGACGCCTTGCGCCGAATAGAGTGACCAATCGTTGGGTTGCAATTGGATGGCGCGTTTCAAAAACGCCAGCGCGTCTTTCGGTTGGCCCTTCGCCACCAGCGCCTTGCCGTATTCGGCCAGCACGGTGGGATCGTCAGGCGCAATCAAAACAACCTGGCTCAAAATCTGGATCGCGGCATCGTTGCGGCCGGCCAAGCGCTCGATCTGTGCGGCGCGCACCTGCTCGCGGATCGTGCCCAAACCGAGATTGGGTTCGGCAGGCTTGTCGGCGTCTTTATCGGCCTGTTTATCGGCCTGTTTATCGGATTGGCCTTGCGGCTTCGGAGCGGCAAGCGGATCGATGGCCTTCGCCACGCTCGCGCAACCGCCCAATGCGATTGCGAGCAATAGAGAGGCCTTCCAAGTGTCGATCTGCGATCTCATCCGCGCCCATACACAGGGACGCCGCTGATGATGCGCACGCCCAAATCCCGTTCGAGGATGCACGAGATGCCATCAAGAAAGGTTTAAGTACGTTTGGGTTGGTGCGCCTTCATTCTTAACCTCTCGTAAACGAGTTGCGTACCGTTACGAGTTGCATAGTGGCCCGATCCCGCGCTACGCCCGACGCTATGAAACAGCTGCGTGCCGTCAATCTCGGCAGAGCCCAAGGCGTAAAGCACGCCTTTTTCGGGCGCACCGGTGGCATAAGCCAAGGCATTTACGCGTCTTTGAATTGCGGCCCCGGATCGCATGACGCGCCCGAAGCGGTGCAAGACAATCGCCGCCGCGCGCTCTCAAGCCTGGTGAACGAGGGCGAAGGCGAGTTGGCCTCGCTCTACCAAGTCCACGGCACACGCGTGATCGTCGTCGATCATGTCTGGCCCGACGATTCCCGCCCGCAAGCCGATGCCATGGTGACCAAACACAAGGGCATCGCGCTCGGCATCCTCACCGCCGATTGCGCGCCTGTTCTGTTCGCCGATCCCGAAAGCGGCGTCATCGGCGCGGCGCATGCCGGATGGAAAGGCGCGCTGGGCGGCGTAA
>CAIYRG010000304.1 GCA_903928515.1 uncultured Alphaproteobacteria bacterium
CTACGATCTTCGTGGCCTTTTCCATGAACACGCGGCGGTCGAAATGCACGTGCATGTATTCGTCGTAGAGATCGATGATCCTCTGATCCATGGCGTTGGGCTCCCAAGGTTTTGCAATGATTGAAGGATTTCGCGTTTCTGCGCGCGTTGCGGCGAACTCTAGCGCAAAGGGCGGAATTCCGCCGCTATTGCCTGCTTATGTTCCCGTGACACCTTTTGACACGTTTTTAAATGTGCCTTCGCTTGAGGCAGGGCCAGTTTTGTACGAGGATAGAGGAAGAACAAATACGGCCGCAAAGGCCTGAGGAGGAGGTCGCCATGCTTCGCATAAACGTCAACGGTAAGGATCGCGTGATCCAAGAGGATCTCGATCCCGAAATTCCGCTGCTTTGGGTGCTGCGCGACAGCCTCAACATGGTGGGCACGAAGTTTGGCTGCGGCGCGGGATTCTGCGGCGCGTGCACCGTGCATATCAACGGCCAGCCGACGCGCTCGTGCCAAGTGCCCGCCGCGATGGTGGCGCAGCAGAACGCGAAGGTCACGACCATCGAAGGCCTCGGCGGCGAGAACGGTGCGCTGCACCCGCTGCAAAAAGTTTGGATCGATATGGACGTGCCGCAATGCGGCTACTGCCAGGCCGGTCAGTTGATGACCGCTGCTGCTTTGTTGAAGAACAATGGTGCGCCGTCCGATGCGGACATCGATTCTGCGATGGCGGGCAACATCTGCCGTTGCGGCACCTACAACCGCATCAAGGCTGGCATCAAAGCCGCCGCCGCGATGGCGCAAGGCGGGAAGCCGGCCGGAACGCGCGCACAAGGTGCACCGAAGGACAACGATACGCACGCCGAGAAGGAGGCCACCCATGAACGCGGTTAATCCGATTGTGGCTTCTCCAGAACTGAACGATCACGACATCATGGAGCGCTTGGAAGCGAACGCGCCGGACATGCGCCGCCGCAACTTCCTGAAACTCACGGGCGTCACCGGTGCGGGCCTCGTGCTCGGCTTCACGATGGGTGCCAAGAGCGCGAAAGCCGCGTCGGGTGCGTTCGTCGAGCCGATGATGCTGAACGCCTATGTGCGCATCGCGCCCAATGGCGATGTCATCATCTACGCAAAGACGCCGGAGATGGGGAACAGCACCAAGACGTCGCTGCCGATGATCGTCGCCGAGCAATTGGATGCGGATTGGAATCACGTCCGCATCGAGCAAGCGCCGGTCGTTCTGGAAATCTACGGCGAGCAATTCTCCAACGGTTCGCGCTCGATCCGCGTCTATTCGGATGAGATGCACCAGGCGGGCGCCACGGCGCGCGCCATGCTGGTGGCAGCAGCTGCGCAGCAATGGAAAGTGCCGGCCGAAGAAATCACCACGGCCAACAGCGTCGCCACGCACGCCAAGAGCGGCAAGAAGGCCACCTATGGTCAGCTTGCGATGGCGGCTGCCGACCAAGTCATCCCCGATCCGAAAACGCTGAAGCTGAAGAAGCGCGCCGATTGGACGATCATCGGCACCAAGAAAACCGGTTGCGACAATGGGAAGGTCGTCACGGGCCAGCCGCTGTTTGGTATCGACCAAACCGCGAAAGGGTTGGTCTACGCGGCGTATGAGAAATGCCCGCAGCCCGGCGGCTTCCCCAAATCCTTCAATGTCGATGAAATCAAGAAGATGCGCGGCGTGAAGGATGCCTTCATCGTCGAGGGCAACAACTCGCTCGACGATTGCCAGGCGGGCGTCGCCATCATCGCGGATTCCACCTGGAACGCGTTCCAGGCGAAGAAGAAGTTGAAGGTTGAATGGGATCTCGCGAAAGCGTCGAAAGACGATTCCATCGAGATTACCAACACGGCCCGCGAATGGGCCAAGCAGGAAAACGGCAACGGCAAAGTCATCACCCAGGCGGGCGATTTGAAGGCCGGATTCGATGCCGGCGTGAAGACGCTGGAAGCCGAATATTACTATCCGTTCCTGGCGCATGCGACGCTCGAGCCGATGAACACCACGGCATGGGTGCATGACGGGATGATCGAAGCCTGGTCGCCGAACCAAGGTCTCGACCGCGCCAAGCCGCAAGTGGCCAAGGCGTTCAAGGTTCCGGAAAAAAGCCTCATCTTCCACCACACGCGTTTGGGCGGCGGCTTTGGCCGTCGCGGCCGCGCCGACTATCTGTGCGAGGCCATCGCCATCGCGCAGAAGGTCAACGGTCCGGTGAAATACACGTGGACGCGTGAGGACGATTTCGCGCACGACTATTACCGTGCGGCGAACTTCCACTTCTACAAAGCGGCCGTCGACAAGACCGGCAATGTGTCGGCGTGGCAGGACAAATTCTTCACCTTCACCAATGACGGCAAAACGCCGGTCATGGCGGGTGCTCTTTCGGCGGACGAATATCCCGTCGTCGTGATGCACAACACCACGGTCAGCCAGTCGCTGATGCCGCTGGTTCGCCCGACGGGCTTCTGGCGTGCGCCGATTCACAACGGCACCGTGTTCTGCCACCAGTCCTTCATGCACGAATTGGCATTGGCCGGCGGGCGCGAGCACGTCGAGTTCACGCTTGAGCACATCGAAAACGCCCGCAAAGCGGGCCCCGGCGCGAAGGACTTCGAGCCGGAGCGCGCGGCCGCTGTCGTGAAGAAGGTGGCGCAGATGTCGAACTGGGGGAAGACGCCTGCCGCAGGCCATGCGCTGGGCTTTGCGTTCTTCCCCGGCAACAACGGCTATCACGCCGAAGTGGCCGAGATCAGTCTGGATGCCAAGAAGAAGGTCACCATCCATAATATCTGGGCGGCGATCGATTGCGGCCATGTCATCAACATGAGCGGCGCGCTGGCACAGGTGGAAGGCTCGATTATCGACGGCCTCAGCACGATGTCGACGCTGGAAGTCACCTTCGTGAAGGGTGTCGCCCAGCAGACGCAATTCGGCGCCTACACGCCGATGCGCATGCCGGCTTCACCGCCGCCGGTGCAGATCGAGTTCATCCAATCGGACATCCACCCGACCGGATTGGGCGAACCGGCGCTGCCGCTGATCGCGCCCGCGATCTGCAACGCCATCTTCTCGTTGACCGGGGAGCGTATCCGCACGCTGCCCATCAACAAGCACGGATACACACTGAACGGTTACGCCTAAGGGAACCCGTTTGACCTTGCCCTCCCTATGGTTGTGGGGCGGGTTCAGAGTGAACCTACGCATGGGCCGGAGCGGTTTTTCCTCTCCGGCCCAACGCATTTGGTGGTAAGACTCAAAAAAATCCACAAGACCTAAGCAAACCGGAAGCCTTGGAGGTCGCCATGCTTCGCATAAACGTCAACGGTAAGGATCGTGTGATTCAAGAGGATCTCGATCCCGAAATTCCGCTGCTTTGGGTGCTGCGCGACAGCCTCAACATGGTGGGCACGAAGTTTGGCTGCGGCGCGGGATTCTGCGGCGCGTGCACCGTGCATATCAACGGC
>CAIYRG010000305.1 GCA_903928515.1 uncultured Alphaproteobacteria bacterium
GGTATGACGAAGACGCCGACGATGAGCGTGAGATTCGAGCGCAAGGAGGATTACGTTGGCGGCGCTGGAATCGTCGCCAAGCATCTGCGCGCTGCCGGGGCCCGCGTGACCTTTTCAACGGTCCTCGGTCAGGACCCCCATGCGGAATATGTCATCAACGACTTGAAGGCGGCTGGCGTCGAATGTCTACCGGTGATGGATAGTTCTCGCCCGACGACAAACAAGAACGCGATCATCGCCGAGACATATCGTTTGCTGAAAGTCGATACGGTCGATAACCGTGCTATCTCGGACAAAGTGCTCAGTAAGCTAGCCAAAGCGATCGCTGAGACACCTGCCGATGCCGTCGTGTGCAGCGATTTCCGACACGGCATTTTTAACCGCGGAACGATTCCCCAATTGATCGAGGCGATTCCGGCGGGAGCCTTCCGCGTCGCCGATAGTCAGGTGGCGAGCCGTTGGGGCAATATCCTGGAGTTTGAAGGCTTCGACCTGATTACGCCGAACGAGCGCGAGGCGCGCTTTGCGCTCGGCGATCAGGATTCGGTCGTGCGCCCGCTGGCCCTAGAACTGCACCAGAAGTCCAAGTGCAAAACGCTGATCCTGAAGCTCGGCGACCGCGGCACCATCACCTACCGCTCAAATTCGCCGGACGATTACCGGGGGTTCTTTGCCGTCGACAGCTTCGCCGAAAACGTGCGCGATGCTGTCGGCGCCGGTGACGCCCTGATGAGCTACGCGACGCTGGCCATGCTGGCGACTGGCAATGAGGTGGTCGCCTCGATCCTCGGGTCGATCGCGGCTGGGGTCGAATGCGATCATGATGGTAACATCCCGGTCACGCCGGACTTGGTGCGTAAACGTATCGATTCGCTCGAGCGCGAAGCGCGCTACGGGCAATAACTTTCGGGTATCTCGGGGGCTCAATATTGACCACGAAACGGTTTGCGCATCAGACATTCATCGATTCTACCGCTCGGTAGTTGGGCGCCTCTTAAGCCGGCCCATGCCAAACGTGTGGCATGATAAATCCGGCGCGCACCAGGAACTTTCCGCATCAAAATTCTGAACGCACTTTCGTGCGGAATCGAGCCGTGCTTCAGCGGAGTATTCGCAGATATAGGTCTGCTGTTGCTGACCGACGGGGAGGATGTCGTCCGATTCGGGGCAAGGTTCGAACCGGCATAAGCTGGATTGTTGTCGGCATAATAACCTTGTTGGGGGATTGCATCCCATCGCGCTTTGGCAGTTTTGGTAGCGATGAAGAAGATGGCGTAGGGACGCTCATCCAGCCCACCCATCGATAAATCGAGCCAAGTCCCTGGATAGTAGTCATATACATCCCACAATTGCTTGAGGTCGAGATTGTAGCGGACAACACAGGCCGTCTCTACGTGGAAGCCGTTCGCCGCGTAATAGTCGAAAAAGAATGTAGGCGAAAACATATAGAAGCCGTGATCTACATGATTGGAAGAAGGCGAAAGAAAGATCACGCGGCCGCCAGGTTTCAGCATTTGGAAGACATTCTTCAACACGTTCGGGATGTGGAACACATGTTCCAACGTCCCGCTGTCGAGGATGACGTCGTAGCTTTCATGAAACTCAGCCGGTAGTTCGGCCGAATTCAGGTCGAGGGTGTGCGTGGCGCCCTCGTAATTACTGTAGTCGATAGAGTGGACTTCGGAGAAGCCGAGCCCCTTTAGAAGGGTCTGGTCGTCGAAACGCTTGCCGCCGGACGCGGCGGAAATCCCAGGCCTCACACCGAACTTTTCCGACAGAGTCGCCGCTTCGCATGCCTCGATCAGAATGCTCTGCTTGCCGAGAGTGCCGAGCCGCCCGGTGAACGGCTGACGCCGCGCCTCTTCCATTAATAGCGCGATGGCGCCGCGTGCTAGTCCCATGATCACAACCCTTGGAAAAAATGTAGTTAGTCGGTTTTGGCGGTATGGCCCAGTTCGATCGTAGCGACCATAGCCTCGAATTCGCGCTTCAGGACATCGTAGCTATCGATATCCCAAACCCACTTTTGAAAGGGAGTCGAGAATCGCGGATTTTCATTCTTTTTGAACCCATATTCTAGCAAGACTTGTTCGGATGCCAAATAGACGTCAGGTACGACGATTTTGAACATGATGTACCGGCACTGACCACTGAGCACGCATAGCGTCGCTGGGCCTGTATTCACGGTCATATTGAGATATGCCTCTTCATAGAGGGCCATGCGCATTTCCACATTCCAAGCCGCAGCGTCGAAAATGTGAAAACCGTCGAAGCTTTGACGCGACAGGTCGAGGACATGATCGGTATCAGGTACGAAGACCACGGTGTACAGGGTGGGGTTAAGGCTGCGCGCGAATGCCAGCCAAGCGTCCATGTCGTTGTTGCGTCGCGGGTCGACCCCGTATTGCCGCAAGGTGATGACGATGAGGCGTTTACCTTCGCAGTTGGTGGCCGCCCACTGGCGGGTATATCGAACACCCTGCGGGCTGGCACGCAGGCCGTCGCAGTCCTCGCCAGGGCGGAATCCCGAGATAATGTCCCGATACATGGAGGCGAGTCCGGCGGGCCTGGACAGCAGGTCGCGCGGAGAAGGAAAGTTATGGCGGGCGGTGAGTTTTATCGCATCGGCTTGACGCCGCGAAGCGCAAACGGTTACGCCGACGCTGGTATTGAGCAGAGAGGTGAGCGGGATGGCGATGTTACGAAAGCGCCATTGCCGAGAATGGACGTCTATGACCTCCGCATAGCCGGCAGGAAACTTGCGGAGCGCGTCGTTCTCTGTGGGCACGAAGACGACATGGATGTTGGAAAGCTTAAGGCGTTTGCGTTGAAGATCGGCCCAGATCAAGAAATATCCGACGTCGAATGAAATCGGATAAAGATCGAGGTCGTAATAGACGTGCAAGGTATCGGCGTTATTCCTCCTGAACTCGCCCAAATGCATGGTCAGGCATCTCAGTGCGACGCCGCGAGTCCTTCTATAGAGCAATCCCAAAGTTTTTCGATTCAACATGCGGCGAAAGGCGTCACGAAGGCGATTGGCAAACCAAGGGTAACCGTTTGCGCGAATTTTTTCTGGCAAGAGCGCGGCGCGGCGCCATAGGGATAGGTCGACCCGGGATACAGGCGATGCCGACTCGACAGTGGGCTTGCTCAGTGGGAACGGTGGCGGTTCTTGTGCGACGGCAGGAGTGCCACCTGGCGGAGTGGCTTCGCTGTGTGGCGTCGGGACAATATCTTGCGTAAACACGGGTGTGTCGGCCGCACGCATCTGTAATGTGACTCTATCCGTTACGAGGCTACCGATCTCTGAACTGGTGATGTCGGGCAGCAGCCCGTGATGCTTTTCGATGAAATAGCGGCTGATGCGTGATTGGGCAAGATCGAGCAAAGATCCCGGGATGAGAGCGTGCAAGGCTTGTTGCCGAGCAGTCACTTGCGCAGGCGGTGAGAGGGCTTCTTGGACTGCCGCGAGGACTTCGTCGGCCGTTACGTTGCGCGGCTCCCAGTCTTTAATGGGGAACACTTCGTCGCCGTTGTCGGGCAGGGAGTGATAGAGGCCGATTTGCTCGGCGAAGGACAGAAACTCGCCGGTCGCGCGAGCTTTGACAAGCGTTGGAACCGAAACGCATTTCTCAGAAAACAATGGCATGCCAATATGCCAGGAGTCGAGGTAGACCAGTGGGATGTTCATGCAGTCTGGCATCAAGGCAATGCCGGACCCGGCAGTGATGGCGATTGACGCTAAACTGAAGATCTGCAAGTCGCGCTTGTAGCTGGCGATCGTTGATTGCGCGTAGTTTAACACACCACACTCTTTGAAAGAGTCGGGCATCTCTTCTCGCCCGACGAAGACGAGTCGGTAGCCAGAGCTTTTCAAGAAACGCAAAGTGTCGAGATAAGCCGCCGGGTTAGTTTCGGATGCTGTCGCGTTCGCGACATGGAGCTTGATGTGGATGAGCGCCAACTTACTCATGGCGCCACCGAGAAACTGTCGCAGCTCGGCGTCGATGGCGATATTTTCCGACAAAGGAGCGGCGTACAAAGTGCGTGCGCGGACCTGGTAATAATTCTCCCAGGCCCGTATGCCCTCGTCCTTGCTGATCTGGTAGAGGAAGCTCTGGCCGTTGGGTGGGGTGTCCCAACTGGAATCTTCGCGCAATTGCCACTTCAGGCGCGAGAGTCCGCAATCGATGGTGATGAAGCGGTTGCCCATTAAAATGGGCAACAAAAGATTGTTGATGAACGTGCTGCGTGGCATCCACCAGAAGTGCTGGTGATAAAGATCGCATGTGGCATCGTGAATAG
The DNA here is from genome assembly GCA_903928515.1 of uncultured Alphaproteobacteria bacterium. GTDB lineage: Bacteria > Pseudomonadota > Alphaproteobacteria > Micropepsales > Micropepsaceae > CAIYRG01. The sequence goes on from CAIYRG010000305.1 coordinate 4,309, forward strand.
CGCTCGGCCGACGCAGAAGGACAAAGCGCGTGTTGGCCGGCCACTCGTTCAGAAGTCGGCGACGCAGAAAATAGACGAGCTCGACGGTGATGTGCCCCATACCGGGGA
>CAIYRG010000306.1 GCA_903928515.1 uncultured Alphaproteobacteria bacterium
ATCTATTTCGACGAACCCGCACCCGCCTTTGAAGGCAAGTTCGGCGCCGATCTTGCCACGCTGCTTGCAGGCTCCGCCTTCGTCACGCTGCTGTTCGCAGTGGGTGCCGCACCGTTGGTGCTGGCCGCCCGCGAAGCCGCCCAAACGCTGTTTCCGTGATCGCTGCCTTCTTCTTCCCCATTGGCAATCGCGCCGTCGCGGTCACCGGTGTAAAGTCGCCCCATGCTTCTGGCGATTGACGCAGGCAACACCAACATCGTTTTCGCGGTCGTGGATGGCGACACCATCCGCGCCCAATGGCGCATTTCCACGCGCGATAACCGTACGGCGGATGAATACGCCGTCTGGCTCAACGAACTTCTGCGGCTGGAAAAGCTCTCCTTCGGCGATGTCGATGGCGCGATCATTGCCTGTGTCGTGCCCGCTGCTTTGTTCGATCTGCGCGGGCTGTGCCGCCGCTATATGCAGTGCGAACCGCTGGTGGTGGGCGATCCCAATCTCGATCTGGGTCTCAGCATCCACATCGTACGGCCCGAAGCGGTCGGCGCGGATCGGTTGGTGAACGCGGTCTCGGCGCATGCGCGCTATTCCGGCGCGCTCATCGTTATCGATTTCGGCACCGCCACCACCTTCGACATCGTCAGTGGCAAGGGCGATTACGAAGGCGGCGTCATCGCGCCGGGCGCGAATCTTTCGGCCGAGGCATTGCACCAGGCGGCCGCCATGCTGCCGCGTGTCGCCATTCACCGCACGCAGAACGTCATCGGCAAAGACACGGTGCCCGCCATGCAGTCCGGCCTCTATTGGGGCTATGTTGGGCTGATCGAGGGCTTGGTTGCGCGCATCAAAGCCGAATTCGGTGAACCCATGACGGTGATCGCCACCGGTGGCCTCGCTTCCTTATTCCATCGCCAGGTGACCATCATCGAACATGTCGATCCCGATCTCACCATCCGTGGCCTCGCGCTGATCCACGCACGCAACCCGCAGCAGCAGAAACCGGCATCCGCATGATGCGGTTGCGCGTTTCCTCCTGATGGCAAAAACACACCGCGACGATGAGTTCGTCTTCCTCCCCTTAGGCGGGGCAGGCGAGATCGGGATGAATCTGAATTGCTACGGCTTCGGTCCGCCTGATGAACGGCAGTGGATCGTGGTCGATTGCGGCGTGCTGTTCGGCCGCGAAACCACCACGCCCGGCGTCGATGTGATCATGCCGGATATCCGCTATCTGGTGGAGAACCGTGGAAATCTTCTGGGCATCATTCTCACGCACGCGCATGAAGACCACCTTGGCGCGGTGGCGCATCTCTGGCCGCAGCTTCGCTGTCCGGTTTACGCCACGCCGTTCACCGCACGCCTGCTCGCCGGCAAGCTCCTCGATGCGGGCCTCGACGGCACGTTGAAGCCGAAGATCGTGCCCTTGGGCGGCAAGGTCACGCTCGGTCCTTTTGAGTTGGAATTCGTAACACTCACCCATTCGATTCCCGAGCCGAATGCGATTGCCATTCGCACCGCGCTCGGCACGGTGATGCACACCGGGGATTGGAAGATCGATCCCGATCCTCTGATCGGCGAGGCGACGGACATCGAAACGCTACGGCGTTTTGGCGACGAGGGTGTGCTTGCCATGGTGTGCGATTCCACCAACGCGCTGGTGGAAGGCCAATCAGGCTCGGAAGCCGATGTCCGCACCTCGCTGATCGATTTGATTGCCACGCTGAAGGGGCGCGTCGCCGTCACCGGCTTTGCGTCGA
>CAIYRG010000307.1 GCA_903928515.1 uncultured Alphaproteobacteria bacterium
AAGTGAGCGTTTCGGGATCGAAGCTGTCCCACACGGTGGGGTCGGTATAGGCGGGCTTCAGCGCGGCGTGGTTCAAGCCTGGGATGCGCCGCACATAGGGCAGCGGCGGCATGTTCATGATCGACATGCAGGGCACGCGCTCTTTGGCGACGGCGCCGAGCAGATCGCGCACGCCGGGCGAGCGGTATTGCGGTTCCTGCATGGCGAGGCCGACGAGATCGTAATCGGCAGGATTCACGCCCGCGGTGCCGCCGGCGGTCACTTTGCCCGGCAATTTGCGCGAGTCGATTTCCACCGGATCTTTGCGACCGCGCACCGGCATGCGCACGCGGAAGCCCTCGGCATTGATGAGGTCCGCTTCTGCGGGAAGACACACGAGGTGAACCGAATGGCCGCCGAACAGGATTTTGGATGCGAGCAGCGATCCGTAGGATGCGCCCAACAGCAGAACTTTATAGGCCAATGTCTTCCTCCCGTGCGATTGCCAAGACGGGAACCCGAGGGTTCTTCCGCGAAAGTTCCCTTACATACCGAGCGCATCCCAGCCGGTCCAGCGCTCCGTGGCTGCGGCGATGCCGTTTTGTTTACCGTTCGCGAACCAATGGAACTTCACAGGTCTTAGGAACGCATCAACGGATTGGGCCGTTACTGACACCATGCGCCAGTTTCTCAACCGCTTCGCCCAGGATGAATCCGCTGCAACCGCCATCGAATATGGTCTGGTCGCCGCGAGCATCGCGATTGCCATCATCTCCGCCGTTCAAAGCGTCGGCACAACGCTTGGCGCGAAATTCCGAAGTTTGACCACCAGCATCGGCGGCTGATCAGCGTTCCAGGGATATCCAGCGCGAGCGGTGCTTGTCGCTGGTGTTGGCAACCCAGCCCTTCACATAGGGTTGGGTGATCGCGGTCGATACCGCAAAGGATATGGGCACCCAGGCGTAATCATTCATCGCGAGTGTTTCGGCCTGCGCCAGCATCTGCCCGCGCAGCGCCGTGTCGCGCTCGAAATTCGCTTTGTCGAGCAGCGCGTTAAACTCGGCGTTCTTGTAGCCGCCGTAATTGTTGCTGTTGCCGTCGCGCAAGAGATCCAGGAAGTTCGAGGCGTCGTTGAAATCCGCGACCCAGCCGGCCTCCGCGATGTCGAAATCGTGGCTTTGCACCTTGTCGTAAAACACCGCCGCATCCAGCTGCACGATCTGCACCTCAATATAGGCCTGATGCCACATTTGCTGGATGGCGACAGGAATGCGCAGCGCATCCGAAGACGCAGATCGGATCATCAGCGTCGTTTGCAACGGATGGTCGGGGCCGTAACCGGCCGCCTTCATCAAATCTTGCGCCATCTTCAAGCGCTCTGCTTGCGACAAAGCCTTGAACGGCGGCTCGTAATGTCCGGGATAGTCCGCGGTGCCGGGCGGGATCATGGAATAGGCGGGCGGCTCGCCCAATTTCACGATTTTCGTTTCGATGGTTTCGCGATCCAACGCCAGGCTCAATGCTTCGCGCACGCGCACATCGTCCAGCGGCTTATGTTTGAAGTTCAACGTGAAATATTCGACCGTGAGCTTCGGATTGAGATGCAGCGCGTTCGGCATGTTGGCGCGCAACCAATCGATTTGCGTGGCGGGCAGGCCGTCCTGCACGTCCAATTCCTTGTTGCGGAAGCGCTTCAATGCGGCGACGGCATCGGTTGTGGGATAGAAGATCACGCGGTTGAGATGCACGTTGGCGGCGTCGTAGAATTTCGGATTCTTGATCAATGTGACGTGATCGTTCGGAACCCACTCGGCGAGCACGAACGGCCCGTTGGCGACGTAATTGCCGGGCTTGCTCCAGGCATCGCCCTTTTTCTCCACCACATGCTTGGGCAGCGGCCACAATGTCATGTGCATCATGAATTGCGGGAGATAGGCAGCGGGGTGCTCCAGCGTCACGACGATGGTTTTGTCGTCGGGCGCGGATGCACCGAGTGCGGAGGTCGGCATCTTGCCGCCGTTGATCGCTTCGGCATTTTTGATCGGATAGAGAAAGTATGCGTAGCCGGAGGCGATCTTCGGATCGAGGATGCGCCGCCAGGCGTAGAGGAAATCCTCCGCCGTTACCGGCACGCCATCGGACCATAGGTGGTCGCGCAGATGGAACGTCCAGGTGAGGCCGTCAGCGGATTGCTCCCACGATGTAGCAGCTCCGGGAATGGGATCGCCGTTCGCATCCTGCGTGGTGAGCCCGATCAGCATGTCGCCGCCGATATTGTCTTCCCAATCGCCCTGCATGTAGTCCTGATCGAGCGATTTGGGCTCCGCGCCATTGCCGTGATTGTAAACAATCTCGCCGGGCGCAGCGCCGTTGCCGCCAGGGCCGCACGCGGCAAGCAGAACACAGGCCACCAAGCTCAGTATGGGGAGGCCGATAGCGGATGAGAATTTCATTGGCGTTCGCTTCCGTGGTCGAGATGCAGCCAGCGCGTGAGATTGACGTTTTTCGGATTGGCGATCCAGCCTTTGACATAAGGCTGCACCAGATCGGGCGTGATGCCGAAGCGATAGGGTATCCAGGGATAATCCTTCAGCGCCACCTCTTCGGCTTCGCGCAAAGCCGCACCGCGTCTGGCCATGTCGCGCTCGGCCACCGCTTCGGCGATCAATTTGTCGAAGGCCGGGCTGGAATAGCCGGAATCGTTCATGCCGCTTTGCGATTGCAGGCGAATGCCCAGGAAGTTGAAGGCATCGTTGTAATCGGCGATCCAACTGGAATAGGCGAGATCGAAATCGCCAATACCTTTGCGCTGGAACACCGTGGCCGGTTCGGTGGCGGTGATGTCGATATCGATATAGGCCTCGCGCCATATAGCCTGGAACGCTTGCGCCAGCCGCACCGCATCGCCACCGGATGGCGTCAGATAGTTGAGATGCAGCATGTGGTCGGGGCCATAACCGGCTTGGCCCATCAGCACACGGGCTTTGGCGATCCGCTCAGGTTGCGGCAACGCTTTGAAATCCATCGCCGCACCCGATGGGAAGTTCGCCATCGCGGGTGGCACAATGGAATAGGCCGCAGGCTCGCCGAGCTTGCGGATTTTGTTCACAACCGTTTCGCGGTCGAGCGCCAGATTCAGCGCCTCGCGCACACGCACATCTTTCAGTGCAGGCCGCCGCATGTTGATGCAGACATAATATGTGACGAGATCGGGCACGTTCTGCAGCGCGTGGGGCATGTGAGCGCGCAGCCAATCGATCTGTTCGGGAGGAAGCGGGCTTTGCGTGTCCAATTCGAGCGCGCGAAAGCGTTTCAGCGCAGCG
>CAIYRG010000308.1 GCA_903928515.1 uncultured Alphaproteobacteria bacterium
CATCGATCCAATCGACCTGCGTGCGCAAGTAACCCAACGTCACCAAGCCGGTCATCGGCGCTGCACCATGGCGGCCGTTGAGATTGTAATAATACGCGCCCGGCGGATTGGTGCTGTTGTCGAGCACCAAGAGCTTGGCCTGCAAACCATGCTGTGCCGAATAATCCGCATAGATTTTCGATACATCCGTCGTCACCGGTGCCGCGATCACCAGATACGGATTCAAGAAGGTGGATTCGGCAGCCTTAAAGCCGCCGACCATTTTGTGTTCGACGCGGGCACGCTTCTCGATCTGCCATTGCTGATGCACAGCAAAACGATGGCCTTGGCGCTCGACATGCGCGGTGGCGCGGGCCGGTGCATCCTGCGACAGCACATCGAACGACAGATCGGCTTTGCCGCTCATCAGCGAAAGCAGTGACGATGTGCCTGCCATCGAGTTGCCGCACCATACGGGCTCAGCCGAATTGCCTTTCACTTGATAGCAAAGCGCGCGGTCGCCCTTCTCACTGCGTTCCACCAGCACGAATTTTCCGCGCGCGGCTGCGGGCGTGGTTTCGGGAAACGGATCGAGGAAGCGCGAGATCGCCTGCACGTCGGAGGCCGTCCATTCTTCCAATTTCGGCGAGCGGGCAGGGAGCACCACGCACATGCCGACCGTGCGCAACACGCCGTCGCGTTCGGTGGCGATAGCCGCACCCGCGAAGGTCTTGGCGACTTCGCGGTAGGGATAGCCGGGAATGGCGGGTTCGGGAGTCTCAGGAGCCAGGATGTTCATGGGGACTATTATAGGAATTGGCGTTCGCAATCGCCATGCCTGCCCATTACAGAACTCTGACCACCTCCCCCTTGCGGGGAGGTCGATTCGCCAACGCTTTGGCGGAGGCGGATCGGGTGGGGGTGGATAGATCCATCAACCCCTACCTGTTTGATCTAAGCGCTCGCTTACGCGAGCCGCCAAGATCAACCGTCCCCCCCAAGGGGGGAGGAGTTCATGGTTATTCTGCGAGACCCGGCAGCTTTTCATCCCAAGACCAATCCCTATGATGCGGGCCGACAACGCGGGCTCTAAAGCCCCGCGCATTGGGGGAAGCATTATGAGTACGGTGGCGGTGCCGCAGCGAAGTGAGCTGCGCAAGCTGATCTTGGTCGTTACGGCGTCGGCCTCCGGCACCGTGTTCGAATGGTATGATTTCTTCGTGTTCGGGCTGCTGGCCGCCATCATGGCGAAGCAGTTCTTCGCGGGCGTGAACGAGACCGCCGCTTACATCTTCACCTGGCTCACCTTCGCGGCAGGGCCGCTGGTGCGCCCACTGGGCGCGCTGGTGTTCGGCCGGATCGGCGACAGTTACGGGCGCAAATACGCCTTCCTCGTCACCATCTCGATCATGGGGGTGGCGACCTTCAGCATGGGCTTGCTGCCGAACTATGCGAGCGTCGGCGTGTGGTCACCGGCGTTGCTCATCAGTCTGCGCTTGATCCAAGGCTTCGCGCTGGGCGGCGAATATGCAGGCGCTGCAATCTATCTCACCGAACATGCGCCCGCCGCGCGGCGCGGTGCGGTGAATGGCTGGCTGCAAATGGCAGCGGCGACGGGGCTGGCGTCTTCGCTCGCCATCATCCTTGTCACGCGCACGACGATGGGCGAAGAGGCGTTCTCGGCCTGGGGATGGCGGATACCGTTCGTGTCATCGCTCGGACTTCTCATCATCTCGGTGTGGATTCGGATGCAGCTGGAAGAATCGCCGTTGTTCCAGCGATTGCTCGACGCGAACGAGACGTCGCGCGCGCCGTTCAAAGAATCCTTCACCGTGTGGAAGAATGTGAAGATCGGCATCATCGCGTTTGTCAGCATCCTCAGCGCGCAAGGCGTCATCTGGTACACGTTCAATCTGTACGTCGCGCAAGTGTTCTTGGAAAAGCAGATGCATGTCGATGGCGGATTGGTGGACGAACTCCTGCTGGTCGCCGTGATCTTCACGACGCCGCTCTATTATTTCTTTGCCTGGCTCTCTGATCGCTGGGGCCGCAAATATCTGATGTTCACGGCCATCGTGCTCTCCACCTTCCTCTGCATCCCGTTGTTCGAGCGTTTGGCGCAAGCCGCCAATCCCGCACTCGCGCATGCACAGGCCACTTCGCCCGTTACCGTTGTGGCGGATGCCAATTCTTGTTCGCTGCAATTCGATCCCGTGGGCACGACGAAATTCGTGTCGTCCTGCGATATCGCGAAAAGCACCCTGGCGGGATTGGGTGTTTCCTACCGCAATCAAAAGGCAGCACTCGGCGCATCGGCACAGGTGCGCGTCGGCGGCGAGTCCGTTGCGGGCGTTGAAGGTGCTGGCCTCGACACCAAAGAACTGGTGGCTGCGAAGGCGGAATTCTCGACGCGGTTGAAAGCCGCGTTGAAAGCGGCCGGCTATCCCGACAAGGCTGATCCGGCACAGATCGATAAGCCGATGGTGATCGGGATTTTGCTGGTGATGATCGGGCTTTGCACGATGCTCTACGGCCCGATGGCGTCGGCTCTTGTGGAGCTGTTCCCGACGCGCATCCGCTATACGGCGATGTCGTTGCCCTACAATCTCGGCACGGGATGGATCGGCGGCTTTGCGCCAGCCATCGTGTTCGCCATGTCGGTGAGCAACGGCAGCATCTATTTCGGCTTCTGGTACATCGTGATTGTGGCGGGCATCACCGCGCTGACCACGCTGTTCTTTTTGCCGGAGACGTATAAGCGCGATATCGGCGCGCAGGAATAGGCATTATGGCAACGCGGGACACACACAAAGACCTAGTAAACGCGCCAAACGAAACGCTGTCTGTTGAATATAAGTCGTGGCTAGATCTATTCAACAGCGCAGAGGCAAGAGCGGATCTTGCACGCCATATCGCCGCTATCGCAAATCACGGTGGGGGCATGATTGTTTTTGGTTTCAACGACGATCTTTCCGTGGCGCCGCCTAATCCGTTCCCAGAATCTTTGCTCAATCGAGACATGGTGTCCGGCATCATCAAGAAGTACCTGGAGCCAACGTTTCAGTGCGACGTCGAGACAATCGAGTCGGACGCAGGGAGCGTGCACCCAATAATTGTTATTCCTTCACATGGAGGAACGCCGATATGTGCAAAGGCGGGGGGGGGCGGAAGTAGATGGAAAGGTTCGCGGAATATCCGTGGGCACGTATTACACGCGAAAGCCAGGTCCTGAGAGCGAGCGCGTAATGAACGCCGCAGAGTGGGCTCCAATTATCAGGCGATGCGCTCTTCACGAACGGGCGGCCATACTTACTGCGATTGAAGTAGCTATTAGCGGACCGCAGATAACGACTCTCGATTCCAATCGGGAATTGGAATTGAAGCGCTGGCATGAGGCGGCATTCAATCAATTCAAAGTAGATATAAGCACGGCAGTTGGCGCGCCTACCGAACTAGCTACTCGAAACATACAATTCACCTATTCGATCTTGCGCGGAGATGGGCAACGGCTCGATCCTATATTGTTGAAGAATGCAATTCTTTTGCAAATCAACAATGAAGTTCAAGATCGGGTGCGTACCGGTTGGAGCATGATGTATCCGTTCACGCGTCCGGAAATAGCGCCACGATTCGTCGTGGATGAAACGAGCGGGGAAGGTCAAAATGACTTTATTGAATGTGCGCTACTTCGGGCAGATGGCCGACTAGAATATAGCAACGATCTTTGGCGGGTTTCGACATCCGGCAAAGTAAGTTTGGTTCGCTCTTACTGGGAGGACTCAGCCGACTGGGGGAGTAAGTTTGGTATTTTGCCGGGCGCGACTTTCAATCCGGCAGAGCATGTTCTGGCAGTTGCCGAGATTGTTCGGCACGCTCAGGCATTTGCTGAACGCTTCGATGCGCCAATAAACGTAACATTTCTATGTGAATGGCGGGGGCTTAAAGGGCGTACGATTGCAGCTCCAAGTGCGTACTATTCAGTGGGCGGATTGGCTTTAGCAGACGGCCGAAAGACGATGAAGGAAGTAGCTGTCGCAGCGCTGCCAACTTCCTGGGCAGACGTTGTTAGCGATCTAACTGCGCCAGTGGTGCGGATGTTCAACTCATCTTTTCAAGTCACGCCAAGTTGGGTCACTGGCCAAGCTCCGAAGTGGCTTAGATAACGGCCCGACTTGCCTCGGCGGCAGTAGGTTTCCGTGCCTCCACAAATGAGGTCATGACCCCGTTGGTCAATGTTGTTTCGCTTCCGCGCTCACGTCGAGAATGATCTTGCCCTTGGTGTGACCTTTGGCGGCGCGCTGTGCGTCCACCGCTTGTTCGAGCGAGAACACCTGCTCGACATCGATATGGTATTGGCCGCTATCGGCGAGCTTTGCGAGTTCGGGCAACGTGCCGCCCTTGGTCGGTCCTTGCGGATAATCCTGCCCGATGAAATGGATGCAGGTCACACCGGCGTTGGCGCATTTGTCCGCGTCGGGCGTGCCGGACACGGCCACCAGAATGCCGCCGCGATGCAGGTAGCCGATGCCGTTGTCCGTCTCGGTGCGTACCGTGCTGACGACCACATCGACGTTCTTCACTTTCGCCGCGACATCGTCCTTGTCGTAATTCACGACCTCGTCGGCGCCGAGTGAGACCATGTAATCGTCCTGCCATGCCGCGCCGATGCCGATGATGTGCGCGCCACGCGCTTTGGACATTTGCACGGCAACGTCGCCCACACCGCCCGCCGCGCCGATGATCGCGATGGTCTGGCCCTTTTGCAGTTTGGATTCCCGCAAGGCACGCCAAGCGGCAACGCCCGATGTCGGCATGCCGGCGGCCTGTTCGAAGGTGAAGCTTTTGGGCTTCAACGCCACATCTTCTGCGGGCCAGGCGACATATTCGGCATAGCCGCCATGCCCGTTCAGGCTGGCATCAACCGCATCGCCGATTTTGAAGCCTGTCACGCCGGGGCCGATGGCATCGATGAAACCCGAAACATCTTGTCCGGGGATCGCGGCATAGGAATCTGCCGGTGTCGGGATGTTGGCGATGCCGAGATCCACGGGGTTTACCGCGGCAGCAACAATGCGAATGCGTACTTCGCCAGCCTTGGGCTCAGGAACGGCCAAGGTTTGCAGTTGCAGCGCCGCTTTTCCATCAACGTTCGCCGCCACCATCGCGCGCATCGTGGCGGGCGCAGCGGTCACAGAGACGGTGCCAAGCAGGAGAGTCGTAAGCGCGAGTGCGGTGCGGCGGATCATTTTAAGAATCCCAATGTGAGGACTGTCGGCTCAAATGTATCGAGCCGATGACTACGCCATCAGCCGGATTATGCAAATTACGGAAATGACGCCCCCTCCGTCCGCCTGCGGCGGACACCTCCCCCCGTGGGCGCAGCCTTTCTAGTTCGCTGCGCTCACAGAAAAGCTAACGCGTAAACGGCGGAGGAAAGAACAAGGGGAGCGCCATAGGAAGGCGTTACCACCAGCTGGGAACGGCGGGCGGGATTTGCTCGCGTGGGGCTGTCGGCGGCGAAGCCGATTATCCAAAGCGTCCCGTAATGTAATCTTCGGTCTTCTTCTGCGCCGGCGTGGTGAACACTTTTTCCGTTACGCCGTATTCGACCAGCTCGCCTAAGAACATGAACGCGGTGTAGTCGGACACGCGCGAGGCCTGCTGCATGTTGTGGGTCACGATGGCGATCGTGTAGTCGTCGCAAAGTTCTGCGATCAATTCTTCGATCTTGGCTGTCGAGATCGGATCGAGCGCCGAGCACGGTTCATCGAGCAGGATGATCTCAGGCTTCGTCGCCACGGACCGCGCGATGCACAGGCGCTGCTGCTGGCCGCCCGAAAGCGACATGCCGGATTGGTGCAGCTTGTCCTTCACTTCGCCCCACAGGGCGGCGCGGGTGAGCGACCATTCGACGCGCTCATCCATCTCGGCCTTGGAGAGCTGCTCGTGCAGCTTCACCCCAAAGGCGATGTTGTCATAGATCGACATCGGGAAGGGCGTCGGCTTCTGGAACACCATGCCGATGCGGCTGCGCAGCTGGTTGAGGTCGATGCCCGGCGCGATGATGTTCTCGCCATCCATCAGCACCTCGCCGGTGGCCCGTTGGCCGGGATACAGATCGTACATCCGGTTAAGCACCCGCAGCAGGGTGGACTTGCCGCAGCCGGAGGGACCGATCATGCCGGTCACCTGGCGGTTGGGAAACTCGGCGTTGATCCCCTTCAGTGCCTTGTTGGTACCGTAGAAGAAATCGAGGTTGCGGATCGAAATCCGTGATTCCGACAAGATCGCGCCGGAGCGCGCTTCCATCGCCCCGATATTCGGCTTGTTCTCGCTGTCATTCATCGTGGAGCTCATCGATTGGCGCCTTTATGCGCGGGGACGCAGGACAAAACGGGCAAGGATATTAAGCGCGAGCACGCCGAAGGTGATGAGCAAGGCGCCCACCCAGGCAAGCTGCACCCAATCATCGAAGGCGGAGCCGGCATATTGATAGATCGTCACCGGCAGGCTGGCCATCGGGCGGCCGAGGTTGAGCGACCAGTTGAGGTTGCCGAGCGAGGTGAACAGCAGCGGCGCCGTCTCGCCGGCGATGCGCGCCACCGCGAGCAGCACGCCGGTGGCGATGCCATCCCGCGCGGCGGGGTAGCAGACCATGACG
>CAIYRG010000309.1 GCA_903928515.1 uncultured Alphaproteobacteria bacterium
ACACTATCGGACGACGATATCACCGAACGCACCGCGCAAGCCTTGACGAATGGCGCGGCGGTCGGGTGGTTTCAAGGGAAGATGGAATTCGGCCCGCGCGCACTGGGCGGGCGTTCGATCCTCGCCGATCCGCGCCCTCAGGACGTGCAGAAGAACCTCAATCTGAAGATCAAATATCGCGAAAGTTTTCGGCCCTTTGCACCGTCGATCCTGCTTGAGGATGCGCGCGACTGGTTCGAGCTTGAGGGCGAGTCTCCTTACATGCTGATTGTCGCAGATGTGGCCCAGCAACATCGCCGCGATATGACAGAGGCCGAGCGCGCATTGTTCGGGATCGACAAGCTGAATGTCGCCCGCTCGAACATTCCCGCGGTGACGCATACCGATTATTCGGCGCGCGTGCAGACTGTGCGTTCGGATACGAACCCGCGCTATCACGCGCTGTTGGCGAAATTCAAGGAAAAGACCGGCTGTCCGATTCTGGTGAACACAAGTTTTAACGTGCGCGGCGAGCCCATTGTCTGCACGCCGGAAGATGCTTTCCGCTGTTTCATGGGATCGGAATTGGATCTGCTGGTTGTCGGCAATTGTTATCTTGAAAAGCCCGCCCAGAATCCGGCCTTGAAATTGGACTATAAGGACCGCTTCGAACTGGATTGACCGCGAACTGGGGTTCTGCGTGAAGAAGATCAATTGGCAGGCGATGGCTTCGGCCTATTCCACGACGGCGGTGATTGTTTTCAATATCGTCGTGATGTTGGTCGTTGCCGACGCGCTGGCGACTCTCGCGGTCTATCCCTATCGCGCAATGGCGGCGGGGCGCACGGTCGACAAAAACTGGCCCGCGCTGCATCGGGCATTCCCCAATTATTCCAGGAACGACGTCGTGGCGCTGTTCGAGGAATCGGTCCCTGTCACGCATCTTGTCTATGCGCCGTGGCTGCAAATCCGAACCCCGGACATGAAAGGCAAATTCATCAACACGGAAGGCTTTCGCCGCAGCAACGGTTCGGCCAAGGACTGGGCCATGGCAATGCCCGATGGGCAACATCTCAGCGTCTATTTTCTCGGCGGTTCGACGACGCTCGGATATGACGTCGCCGATGGTGAAACGATGCCGGCCTCGGTGGAAAGACAAGCACCGGCCGATTGGAAATTGCGCGCCTTCAATTTCGGCCAGCCGTATTATTTTAGCCGCCAGGAAACGCTGCTGTTCGAGAATTTGTTGCGCTCGGGCCAAAGGCCTGACGTCGCGGTTTTCATGGATGGCTTGAACGACACCGTGCAACCGACCGCGTCTTACCGGCGCGAGCCATTTTTCACGCCGGTGCTGGAGCGACGCGTAAAATCCCCCATCGATTGGCGGGCCGCGATCCTGGATATCAACCTCGTTCGCGCCATTCGGGTTTTTGGCCTCGCGCCCGACGACGAGAGCACGGCGTATTACGCGATGCCTGCCGGCGTTCCGGTTGAAACCGTGGCGCAAACGGTGGTCGACAATTATTTGGAAAATCTAAAATTCACGCAGAAGCTGTGCGACACTTACGGCGTGCAATGCCTGTTCGTGTGGCAGCCGGTACCGATGGTCAACTACACGCGTGCGGATGACACGCTCTCCACGCAAACGCGCTCCGAGTACGTGAGCGCGGTGTATGGAAAGATCGCGGCCCAGCCATCGATGCCGGACAATTTCCTCGATCTGCAAAATGCGCTGACGGATTTTCCC
>CAIYRG010000310.1 GCA_903928515.1 uncultured Alphaproteobacteria bacterium
CGGCGTCTTTGGCTGTAGGGATGCGGGTCCATTTAAGAGATCGATTAAATCTCCGTGAGCCCGTGCCCCATACCGAATTAGACGGAGGCAGGCGCGCTTTCCTGCGCCATACTTTTCGTGCTGAATACAACCGCCCTTAGACCGGACTTTTATCGCTTGAATTCTCAGCAGGAAACCGCGGCGCGGCCCGTCTTGTCTCTGACATGTCGCATATGGCTTTGGACCGCACAGTTAGCCCGCGTTCGGCAGACCGCACCACCCGTGGTGATGGGGTCGCCGTGACAGGAGACATGCGTTCAAACGCCAGCGATGCCGACTTGATCGCGCAAAGCCGCGAGGGCGATACCGCCGCCATCGCTCTGTTGGTTTCGCGCCACGCCGATACCGTCTACCGCATCGCCTATCGCCTGGTGGGTCAGAAAGCTCACGCCGAAGATATCGCCCAGGACGTGCTGATGCGGATGTTGAGTTACAAGGAAGGCTGGTTATCGAAGACAAGTTTTCAGGTGTGGTTGCGCCGCGCTGTTTACAACCGCACCATCGACATCTACCGCAAACAGCGGCCTTGGCAGCATTGCGGCCTCGATGTGGTGGCCGAACGCTCCGACGGCCAGCCGAGCCAGGACGCGGTGATGGAGTTACGCGAGACCGAAAGCCGCGTCAGTGCCGCGGTGCTGGCTTTGCCGATGCGCCAACGCATGGCGGTGACGCTGTGCTTCTACGAGCAGATGAGCCTGGCCGAAGCCGGCGCGGTTTTGAAAGTCAGCGTCGGTGCGGTTGAGTCCCTGCTCCACCGCGCCAAGGCCAGTTTGAAACAAGCGCTGACGCCGATGATGAATACGACTAACGATGCCGAATAGAACCGAAGTTCAAAAAGCAAAAGCAACCAAGTGGGTCATGTCATGAATGTTGAACGCAATAATTCACACGACAACGATGCGCCGCTAAACGCCGCCATGAACAGCTGGCAGGCTCCGCCCTTGTCGCCGTGGTTCATGGAGCGCGCGGTGCGCCGCGTCGCCGATCATGCCGCTGCTTTACGCCGCGATGCGTGGCCGTGGCCGCCGGTGCGCCTCGCCGCTGCCACCGCCATGGCCGCAGCCCTTGGATGCGTGCTCAGCTTTGTGATGCCGGTCGCCGATCCGACCGCCTTGAGCGACGCGGTGCAGCCTGGGGCAACGCAGCAAGTCACCGCCAGCGCCGACGAAAGCGATGATATGATTTCGCAGCTGTGGTAAAAGCCGCCGCGCGAAAGATGACTATCGATAAGCACAGTCAGAACGCCCGCACTGATAGAATAAAAGTGCATTAGGAAGACCGCTATGAACGACCGTCACATCAAATGGATCTTGCTGGCCTCCTTGCTGGTCAACGCGCTGGTGATCGGCTTCCTCGTCGGTCACGTCGGCCGCGAAGGGTTCCGCCCGCCGGTGATGGCGCGCGGATTTGGTGCTGGACCGGGCGGGCAAATGGGCGGTCCTGGTGGTCCCAACGGCGGCCCCCCGCGTGAAGTAGACCGCGCAGCCCTTGTCATTGTGCGCGACGCTTTGAAAGCCGAACGCCCGGCCACGGAAAAGGCCCTCGCCGACCTCGGAGCCGCCCGCACCAAAAGCGCCACCATCATCCGCGCTGATAATCTCGATGCCGCAGCACTCGATAAATCTCTCGCCGATATGCGCGCGAGCAGCATGGCCGTTTTGGAATCTTTCCACCGCTCTGTCGCCGCCGCCGCGCAGAAGCTGGACGCCAAACAACGCATGAGCC
>CAIYRG010000311.1 GCA_903928515.1 uncultured Alphaproteobacteria bacterium
CCAGGATCGCCATGTTGAAGGCGTAGGAGACGTCGCCGTCTTCTTCGTCCTTGAACAGCACGCCGATGAATTCGCCGCCGATATGCACTTCAACGGAATCTTTTTGTCCGCGCTCGACCACGCTGATCGTGTCGAGACGAAACAGATTGCGGAGATATTTCTCGACGCTCCAGATTTCGCTACGGGTCACGGAAAATCTCCCTGTTGAATGGTCTCAGGTGCCACGGCTCCGGAGGTTTGGTCAAGCGAAGTGAGGCTTGCGTTTAGATCTGAAAATCGCAGCCGTCGAGCAACTGGTTCATGTCCTGCGAGGGCAATTGCTTTTCCGCCGTGCCGATGACGCGCGCCGGTACGCCCGCGACTGTCGTGTAGGGCGGCACCGCCTTCAACACCACGCTGCCGGCACCCACGCGCGAATACTCGCCGACCTCGATATTGCCGAGGATTTTTGCGCCGGCGCCGATCAGCACGCCACGGCGCACTTTCGGGTGACGATCTTCGTTTGCCTTGCCCGTGCCGCCCAGCGTCACGCCATGCAGCATCGACACATCGTCATCGACGACGGCGGTTTCGCCCACGACCAATCCGGTCGCGTGATCGATGAAGATACCGCGGCCGAAGCGCGCCGCCGGATGGATGTCCACCGCGAACAATTCCGACACGCGGCTCTGGAAGAACAGCGCCATCGGTTTGCGGTTTTGCTTCCACAGCCAATGCGCCAGGCGATGGCACTGCAAGGCGTGGAAGCCTTTGAAGAAGAGGTAGGCCTGCGCATAGGTGTCGCAAGCCGGATCGCGTTCGAATACGGCCGAGAGATCCGCGCGAATTGCTTGCACGATGCAGGGATCGGACTCGAAGGCTTCTTCGAAGATTTCGCGCAACAGAAGCGGGCCGACCTCGTCGTTGCCGATTTTCTTGGCGAGATGATAGGCGAGGGCTTCCTCGAAGCGATTGTGGGCGAGCACCGAGGCATGGATAAAGCTGGCCATGGCCGGCTCGCCGGCCGCCATCACTTCCGCCTCGTCGCGCATCCGCGACCAGATGGGGTCGCAACTGGCGAGTTTGCTCTGCCGCTTTTCGCTCTCTCTGCTCATGGCGTCCATTTTAGATCACCGATCCCTAAAACCCAATAACCCGTTTGCCAAGGAAACGGGCAAGCCCATAACCCGCGCAGATGACGTGGCGATAACGCCGCCTATTCCCTCACTTAACGCATGGATATCTGGGTGTTTCCCCCAAGCCTTTTAAGGCGGCTTTTAAGGCCTTCCGTGGCTGTGGCGGGGTCTCTATGGTCGCCCCCGCAAACCCCCAGACCGAAGATATTGCCATGTCGAGCACCCGCCCCATCGCGCCGCCCGAGAAACTGAACATCAGCGCCCCGGATGCCCTGGACTTGCTTCTGAGCCGCCGTTCCGGCTCGGCCAAGGCGATGACGGGCCCTGGCCCCGATGCGGACCAGCTTCGCGCCATTCTCACGGCCGGCATCCGCGTGCCCGACCATGGCAAGCTGGCGCCCTGGCGCTTCATTGTGTTCGAGGGCGACGCTCGCAAGCGCATGGGCGACATTCTTAGCGACTGTGTGATGGCCGAGCGCGACGGTTCGCCGGAACGCGCCAAGCAGGAACGCGAACGCTTCCTGCGCGCGCCGGTTATTGTTGGCGTGGTGAGCCGACGCCGCGAAGGCATCGCGATCCCTGTGTGGGAGCAGGAGATGTCGGCGGGCGCTGTCTGTCAGAACATCTGCATCGCGTCGCATGCACTGGGCTTCGTGGCGAATTGGCTGACCGAATGGTGCGCCTACGCGCCGAAGGTGTTGGCCCGCATCGGCTTGCTGCCGACCGAACGCATGGCGGGTTACATCTATATCGGCCAATCGAAGGTGGAACTCGAAGACCGCCCGCGCCCCGATCTGGATTCGGTGCTGACGCGGTTTTAGGTCTTTCTTTCCTCCCCCGTTTACGGGGAGGTCCGGCCGTAGGCCGGGGAGGGGGCCGCACCGTCAGTGCCGCAATTTCGCGCCCCGCGCGCGTTAGCGCGCATTGAATACGGCATCGCGCGGATACAGCCTCAATCTCTCTCGTACAAAACGGCGTTCCAGAATCGCGCGCGATGCGAACCGCTGCGTTTGAAACCGCGTTGGCGCAGAATGCGGCCGATCATGGCGTTGAAATAGCCATGCGCCACAAGCGCGGCCATGCCGTCATTCTCTTCCGCGCGCTCGATCAGGATGTCGGCCGCACTTGATGCGCGGTGTTTGGCGCGGCGGTAATTCTCGATCTCGGGATGATAGCCGACATGCCACAGCACGCGCGCCATCACCGCCCAGAGCGGGATCTTCATTTTCAACAGCGGAATGCGCGGCGCGGCGAGCGGCGCTTCGGCGAACAAGGGATCGGCGACAAGCTCGGCTTGTGGCGCCAGCACGCGCGCGCTGTCTTTGGCGCGTGGGCTGTGGCTCGTGAACACCGCATTCAACTCGCCGACGAGATCGAGCAATTCCTCAGGCGGCGCGCTTTGCGGGTCCAGTCCCGATTCTTCATAGGCATCGATGAAGCGCCGGAAGCCGTGATGGCTGGTGCGCGGTCCCATCGACAGCGTCGGCTTGCCGTGGCGCACCAAGATGATGCGGCTGCGCGGCTCCGAAGGCGCTGGGGGGAAGACTGAAGGGGAATTGTCGAACGCTAGACTCATCTCGGCCAAATCACGGGGCAGGGCGTGCCCCATCCGAATACACCAAATTTCACTAGGCCATCGGCGGCGATCAACGCTTCCGATTACGCGCGGTATTTGCCACGGGCGCGGGTGAACAAGCGAGGGCCTTCGGCGCGTTTGCACCCTTTAAAAGGGCGATTATCCCGGACTTGACTAATTGAGTTTTCACGCATAGATTGCCTCCATCAGATGAGATCGGGGCCGGACATGGCAAAGCACATCCACCAAATGACCTTCGCCCAATGGGAAAAGTCCTTCCCGGACGAACGTGCGTGCGCGGCCTACCTGACGGCCAATCGCTGGCCTTCTGGCGTTATCCGTTGCCCGCGCTGCGGCAACACGCTGGTGAAGCCGCATGGCACGATGGAATTTAACTGGCTGTGCAATGAGTGCTCGCCGTCCGAGACGAACTACCGCTTTTCGGTGATCGCGGGCACGATCTTTGAGAACACGAACAAGCCGCTTCGAGACTGGTTTCGCGTCATCCACCTGATGCTGACGAGCAAGAAGGGCATTAGCGCCCTGCAAATCCATCGCATGATGGGCTTCGGCTCTTACAAAACCGCTTGGTATATGTGCCATCGCATCCGTGCAGGCTTGGCGAACGAGAAATTCCGCCAGCTTATTGGCTATGTGGAAGTGGATGAGACCTATGTCGGCGGCGACGATACGAACCGCCATTGGGACAAGAAAACCCACGCCAAAGGCGGCTCTAAAGACCCGTTGAAGTTCACGGTCATCGGCGCGGTTGAGCGTAAGGGCAACGTCATCGCCCGCGTTCTCAGCACGGTGAACACCCACACCATGACTTCCTTCGTGCATGAGTGCGTCAGCACGAAGTCCTCGCTTCTCTGCACGGACTCGCACGGTAGCTACCGCCATTTGGGCGAGACGTTCACGCATGGCGCGGTGGATCATAGCCGCAAGCAATATGTTGTCGGCGCGCTGCACACGAACACCATTGAAGGCTTCTGGAGCCTCATTAAACGCGGTGTGATGGGCAGCTATCACAAGGTCAGCCGCAAGTATTTGCCGCTCTACATCGCGGAGTTTCAGTTCCGGTATAACAATCGGATGAACGAGGACATTTTCGGCGAGGCGATTAGGGGATGCTGAGATTTCTAGCGCTGATTGGCATTGCGGTTCTTCTTGCCGCAGCCGCGCCCATTCCAGTGCAGAAGCCATTACAGCAATCCCCAGCAAACCCAGCCACCGAACACGCACAAGAAGCCGACGCTAGCCAGCGCGGCACCGAAGCGGCACCGCTGGCCGTAAAGTTGATGAATACCGGCGAGTCCGATTCCGTAGCCGCCCAAAATCAACAACGTGAGGATGATAAGACGGCCTTCGAGAGGCATGTCGCCAATGAAACGATAATTCTGACTTGGGGCCTCGTACTGGTCGGGCTTATCCAGGCCGTAGCTATCGCTTACACGGCCCTCGTCACTAATAAGGCGGCTAATGCCGCCAAACGTTCCGCCGATGCGGCCATCCTTCAGCTGCGCGCTTTCGTCGGCGTCACTACCGTTAGCTTGGAAAACGTTGGTACTGGGCTCGTCCCACACGCGGTTGTAACCCTGAAGAACACAGGGATGTCGCCAGCCTACAATCTCAGCCAAATGGGCGTTATGGGTGTCGACTACTTCCCTGTGCCACAAGAGCCGCCTGGCCTCGGGGCGACATTCCAAGAATCTCAGCCCATTGGCCCTGGGACCGAAATACACTTCCGGGTTGATTTCCCTAAGGCTCTCCAAGCCCATCACATTGCTGCATTTCAAAACAATACGATGGCGATTTATATATTCGGCACGATTTCTTACGCTGATGCGTTTGGCGAAAAACACTCTTACGAACTTGCCTTGTTCTCCAATGCCGCAGGGGGAATAAACGAAGGAAGCATGGCTGCCTTCCCTAGAAATACTGGGTTGACCTGATGCCCTCGCACTCCCTCCCGACCCCAGCAACAATCCCGCACCCAGCAGCACCGTAAGGACTGCGAGGGCAAGGTGATGCCCGAGGCGGCGATAGTCAAGTAAGGGATAATCGCCTTTAAAAGCCTGCAGAACGCTGCCGTACGGGCGATCTCGCAGATGCGAGAATCAAAAAAATCCAATGGTCACAAGAACATCGCATAACCGCTGTTTGCTCAGGCATTGTGCGTGATTATATTTTAGGCAATCTGCACAACCGATTGGCGTAAATAAGGAATTTTCTAAGGCTCTGAGTTTGAATAGGGCGAACTGTTACCTGAACGACACATTTTTGCGCTGCAGCGCAATTGTCTTTTCGCCAGAAAATTTCACACTCACTCCCACGTTCCGCGGCGGTTGAGCTGACCGATGCGGCTCCGTTCCAAAGGCGATTTGCGAGGCCTGAGGAACAACCATTGAAGAGGGAAAAACATGAAAGAGCTGACCAAACGGATTCTTCTCGCCAGCGCAGCGGCTGTGGCTTTGGCTACGCCTGTCTTCGCCGATGACGCCGCCCCCGCAGCAGATGCGCCTCCGGCGCCTGCTCTCACCGCCAACGGTGGGTTCACTACGGATTATGTGTTCCGCGGCATCACGCAGAGCGCC
>CAIYRG010000312.1 GCA_903928515.1 uncultured Alphaproteobacteria bacterium
CACCTGCGCCAGCGGATGATCCTGATGCGCGCCTTCGGATTGCGCGATCTCGTTCTCGTGATGCGGAAACACAAGATCGATGCCGCCACCGTGAATGTCGAACGTCTCGCCAAGCAACGTTTCGCTCATCGCCGAACATTCGATGTGCCAGCCGGGGCGGCCACGGCCCCATGGCGACTCCCACCCCGGAATCGCAGGATCGCTCGGCTTCCACAGCACGAACTCCATCGGGTTCATTTTGTACGGCGCGACTTCGACGCGCGCGCCCGCCAACATCTCGTCGAGCGAGCGGCGCGCGAGCTTGCCGTAATCTTTTTTTGAGCCGACCTCGTACAGCACATGCCCTTCCGCAGCATAGGCGTGGCCGTTCGCGATCAGACGCTCGATCATCGCGATCATCTGCACGATGTGGTCGGTGGCGCGCGGCTCATGCGTCGGCGGCAGGCAACCGAGTGCTGCGATGTCGTCGTGATATTGTTTCGCGGTGCGCTCGGTCAGCTCGCGGATCGAAATCTTCTCATTCGCGGCACGCGCGTTGATCTTGTCATCCACGTCCGTGATGTTGCGAACATACGTGACGTGGTTCTCGCCGAATGTCTGACGCAGCAGCCGGAACAGCACATCGAACACGATGGCCGGGCGCGCGTTGCCGATATGGGCGTAGTCGTAGACCGTGGGTCCGCAGACATACATGCGGACATTCTTCGCATCCAGAGGCGTGAACGCATCTTTGGATTTGATCAGCGTGTTGTAGAGCCGAAGCGCCATAGGGGAAACTCATACCAACAAATAGGGAAATCCGCTCGGGAGAGCGGGATTTGAAGTGTTCACGGTGAGGGCAAAATTCGGGGTGTTTGCGGGCTTAGCCGCAAATCGAACGAAGGCCAATAATGGTGACGCCAAAGTTCACGCCGTTTCCCCGTTGAGGCGGGCCACGGCCCGCTCACGCCCGATGAGAGGTAGCAGCTTTGCCAGTTCGGGTCCATGTTCGCGGCCCGTCAGCGCCAAGCGCAACGGATGGAACAGAGCCTTGCCCTTGCGCCCCGTGGCGGCGGCCACCGCCTTGGTCCAGACGGACCAGGTGTCGGAGCCGATCTCGGCAGGCAGAATTTCCGCGGCCTTTGCCAGAAATTCGGGGTCTTCGCGCACCGGCGTAACCGGGCCGGTCACCACCGATTTCCATTCGGCGGCGTCAGCGATGCGGGTCAGATTGGGCTTCACCGCCTCCCAGAAGGGCGCGCCCAAATCGGCATTCGCCGCACCGAGCTGGGTCTTCACCGCCTCATAGGGCAGCAGATGCAGCAGCTTGCCGTTCAGCGCGGTCAGCTCCACCAAATCGAAGCGCGCCGGCGCGCGGCCGATCTTGGCGAAATCGAATTCCGCGATGAGCGCATCCAGCGAGGTGCGCGGCTCGACCGCATCCGACGTGCCGATCTTGGCGAGGTAGGAAACGGCTGCGAGCGGCTCGATACCGTCTTCGCGCATCTGCTGCAGACTGAGCGAGCCCAAGCGTTTGGAAAGCCGCTCTCCGCCTGCGCCCACCAGCAAAGCAAAATGCGCGAATTTCGGAACGGGCGCGCCAAGCGCTTCAAAGATTTCAATCTGCGCTGCCGTGTTGGTGACGTGATCTTCGCCGCGAATGATGTGCGTGACGTCAAGCTCGACATCGTCCACCACCGACGGCAGCGTGTAGAGAAAGCGGCCGTCCTCGCGCTGCAGCACCGGATCGGAGACCGTGTGCGTGTCGATCTCGACGTGACCGCGAATGAGGTCGTCCCACGCGACTTTCTTCTGCGCCAATTTGAATCGCCAATGCGGCGCGCGGCCCGCCGCTTCGTATTTGGCGCGGTCTTCATCGGTGAGCTTCAGCGCCGCGCGATCGTAAATGGGCGGCAAGCCCCGCGCCTGCAAACGCTTGCGCTGACGATCCAGTTCGTCCGGCGTCTCGTAACAAGGATAGAGAAGCCCTGCCGCCCTCAATCTGTCGGCGGCATTCAGATGCGAGGCCTCGCGCTCCGACTGGCGCGCGAACACCTCATGCACAATGCCGAGCCACTGGAGATCGGCACGGATGCCTTCGTCATATTCCGCCGTCGAACGCTCCGCGTCCGTGTCGTCAATGCGGAGCATGAAGCGCCCGCCGTTCTTCTTGGCGAACAGATAGTTGAGTACAGCCGTGCGCGCGTTGCCGGCGTGCAGCAAGCCGGTGGGCGACGGTGCAAAGCGAACGAGGACATTATCGGGCATCGCGGAACGCATTCGTTATGGGGTAACGCCGGTCGCGTCCGAAATTGCGCGTGGACAATTTCACGCCCGGCGGCGCCTGGCGGCGCTTGTATTCGGCTATGTAGAGAAGCTGTTCGATGCGCTTGACGGTGGCGGGATCATACCCTCGCGCCACAACCTCTTCGAAACTCATTTCGCCTTCCACCAGACATTCCAGGATGCCGTCGAGCACCGCATAGGGGGGGAGCGAATCTTCGTCTTTCTGGTTGTCGCGCAATTCGGCTGTCGGCGGGCGCGTAATCACATTATCCGGCATCACGCGGCCCGCAGGGCCCAGCGCGCCTTTCGGCGTATTCGCATTGCGCCAGCGCGAGAGCGCGAACACCTGTAGCTTGTAGAGATCTTTCAGCACGTTGTAGCCGCCGCACATGTCGCCATAGAGCGTGGCATAGCCGACGCTCATCTCCGACTTGTTGCCGGTGGTCAGCACCATAGGCCCGAACTTGTTCGAGATCGCCATGAGAATGAGGCCGCGAATGCGCGACTGCATGTTCTCTTCGGTGATGTCCGCCTTTTTGCCGGCGAACACCGGCTCCAGCGTGTGATTGAAGGTCTTGAATGCGTCTTCGATGGCCACAATTTCGTAGGAAACGCCCAGAAGCTTGGCGATCTCGGCGGCGTCGTTCAGGCTTTCATCGCCGGTGTAACGCGAGGGCATCATCACGCAGCGCACGCGCGATGCGCCCAGCGCATCCACCGCCACGGCCGCAGAGAGTGCAGAGTCGATGCCACCCGAAAGCCCCAGCACGATTCCAGGGAAGCGGTTCTTATCGACGTAATCTTTAAGGCCCATCATCATGGCGCGATAGATCGCAGCCTCATGATTGTCGTCTTCCGCCATCACGCCGGAATCGCAGACCCAAATTTCGTCTTCGCGCCGCCAATGGGTGACGACGATGCTCTCTTCGAAGAACGGCAATTGCACGGCCAAACGCCGGTCGGCATTGAGCACGAAGGAACCGCCGTCGAACACCAGCTCATCTTGCCCGCCGACCTGATTGACATAGGCCATCGGCAAACCGGTTTCGACGACGCGCGCCACCGCGCGGTTCATCCGCAGATCGCGCTTGAAAGCATCGAAGGGCGAACCATTCGGCACCAGCAACAATTC
>CAIYRG010000313.1 GCA_903928515.1 uncultured Alphaproteobacteria bacterium
CGCCATGCTCGCGGTGCTGATCGCCGTGTATGTGCCCATCGCCTTCCAAGGCGGTTTGACGGGCGCGCTGTTCACCGAATTCGCCTTCACGCTGATCGGCACCATCGCCGTCTCCACCATTGTGGCGCTGACTCTGTCGCCGATGATGTGCTCACGTCTGCTGACGCATCACGATGGCAGCCATGGCTGGCAAGACCGCGTGGCATCGTATGTCGATGATCGCTTCGATCGGCTGCACACCTATTACGAACGCAAATTGCATGGCTCGCTGAAGACCATCGGCGTGACCGTCACGTTCGCCGTGCTGGTGACGCTGGGAATCTATGGCCTGCTCGCCACCCCGTTCCTGCAGCGCGAATTGGCGCCGCAGGAAGACCAAGGCTTCGTCTTCGTCGCCGGCCAAGGTTCTGCCGTCGCCACGCCCGCACAATATTTGCTCTACGCGAAAGAGATTTATCAGCGCCTGCGCAAATACCCGGAAGTGGACGGCGTGTTCCAGGCGCTGTTCAACGGCCAGTTCTTCACCGGTGTGGTGTTGAAGCCCTGGGAAGCGCGCACCAAGAAAGTCGTGCAACTCAGCCAGGAGATGACCGGCGATCTGCATCAGGTGGCCGGCCTCAACGTCGGCGCCTTCCCGCTGCCCTCCCTGCCCGGCCCCGGCGGGTTTCCGCTCGAATTCGTGATCACCACAACGCAGAACTTCGACCGCCTGAACCAGGTGGCGCAGGATTTCTACAGTCAGGTGCAGGATCAGTTCTGGTTCTCGCAGATCGATTTGAAAATCGACAAGCCGCAATCCACCATCGTGATCGACCGCGACAAGACCGCGGCCATCGGCCTGACCATGGCCGATGTCGGCAACGCGTTGACTGCGATGTTGAGCGGCGGCTATGTGAATTACTTCACGCTGGACGGACGGTCCTATCGCGTGATGGCGCAAGCCGATCAGCCTTACCGGCTGAACGCACAGCAATTGCTGAATTACTACATCCGCGCGGCTGACGGGAAATTGGTGCCGCTGTCCACGGTTGCGCATATCGAAACCACGACCGTTCCCGAAACGCTGCCGCACTTCCAGCAATTGAACGCGGCAAAAATCTCCGGCGTGCCGAAGAGCAGCGAAGGCGCGGTTTTGGCGAAGATGAAACAGATCGCGGACAAGACCCTGCCCGACGGCTTTTCGATCGATTATTCCGGCGAGTCGCGGCAATACGTGCAGGAATCGAGCGGCTTCGGGGTCGTTATCGGCTTTGCGCTGATCGTGATCTTCCTGGTGCTGGCAGCCCTCTATGAAAGCTTCCGCGATCCGTTGATCATTCTCACCTCGGTGCCGCCGGCGGTCGCGGGCGCGATGGTGTTCATCTACCTGTTCGGCGCGTTCGGCTTTACCGGCGCATCGCTGAACATCTACACCGAAGTCGGCATCGTCACGCTGGTCGGCCTGATCAGCAAACACGGCATCTTGATCGTGGACGTGGCCAACCGCTTGCAGCGCGAAGGCCAATCCAAGCGCGATGCGGTGGAACATGCCGCCGGCATCCGCCTGCGTCCGATCCTGATGACGACCGCGGCCATGGTGCTCGGTGTCACGCCGTTGCTGATCGCCTCAGGCGCTGGTGCTGCCGCGCGCTTTGCGATGGGCCTGACGATCTCGAGCGGTATCGCCATCGGCACGCTGTTCACGCTGTTCGTGGTCCCGGCCTTCTACGTTCTGCTGGCGGAAGACCACGCCAAGGAACGCGCGAACCAACCGCAGTCGGAATTGCCGGACCTGCCGCACGCGTAAGGCTTAGTTTGCGGCAACTCTGAAAGATTGAAGCTCACTCTTCACCTCCCCCAACGTGGGGAGGTCGATCCGCCGAAGCTTTAGCGACGGCGGCTCGGGTGGGGGGATTTGTAGCCCCCCACCCCAACCCTCCCCACAAAGGGGAGGGAGCGCAGCGAGCTAAGCCTCTAAGCAGACGCGACTAAGCCGCTGCCGCCAGCACGCCGTCATCACCAAATTCGCGCGCGGCGGCCTTCACGTCCGCCACGCTGGGCAGGCTGTTCTCGTTCCCGAGATATTGAATCTTGTGCGCCGAGGCGGCGCGCGCAAAGCGGAAATGCGACTCCCACGGCGCGTCCGGGGCTTTGAGATACGAATACACATAGGCGCCGTGAAACACGTCGCCCGCACCGTTGGTGTCCACCACGCGCACGGGTGGGACTTTCAAAGCGGGTAGTGACGACACCGCACCACCATCGGCATACCAAACCAGCCCCTTATCGCCGAGCGTAATGCCGCCGACGCGACAGCCTTTCGATTTCAACAGATCGATCGTCGCTTCAGGCGAAAGTTGAAGCTGTTCGCAGAAACGCTCGCTGACGATGGCAACGTCGATCAACGACAGAAGCTCCAGCGTGTTGCTGCGCACCGCGCCGCCATCGAGCGAGGTGAGGATGCCCGCTTCCCGGCATTGCTTCGCATAGAGCATTGCCGCATCGGCCTGATGGCCGTCGAGATGCAGGGCGCGGCAACCGGCCAAATTCAACTGCGGCGGCGGATGCAGATAGGCATCGTCGCGGCAACGCACGATGGCGCGCTTGCCGTCCTTGGGCATGACAAAGGACAGCGACGAGCGATGCACTTTGCGCGGCGTGATGGAGACGCCGTATTTCGCCGCCATGTCGAGGAACATGCGCCCCAGCCAATCCTCGGCCAGCGAAGTGAGCAGATCAGGCGCGATGCCAAACCGGGCGCAGGCGAAGGCCGCCGTGACGGCGTTGCCGCCGAAAGAGACCGCGTAATCGCGGGCCACGTCTTTCTCGTCTCCGACAGGAATATGGTCCGTCACGAAGGTGACGTCGATGTAGGTCTGGCCGATGAACAGGGCTTCCATACCGAACTCCGAATGCTTATTTCCGAATGGACCCAATTTTCCCAAAGGATTTGGGTTTTTGGCCAAAAATAGCGGCGCTTCGGACTATAACGTCTGAAACCCGGAACCGGCATTTATGGGCCGACATTGACCGGCCCCCAAGGCGGGCTTAATTCGGCGGGCTTAATTCCTCAGGCCGGTAGATCAGGAGATTCTCATGGCGGACGCCTTCATCTGCGACGCGATTCGCACCCCCATCGGGCGCTATGCAGGCTCGCTTTCGGCCGTACGGGCCGATGATTTGGCCGCCATTCCGATCAAGGCCCTGATGGCGCGCAACGCAGGCGTGGATTGGAACGCGCTAGACGAGACGTTCTTGGGCTGCGCCAACCAGGCCGGCGAAGACAACCGCAACGTGGCGCGCATGGCAACGCTGCTCGCAGGCCTGCCGCAGCGTGTGGCGGGCGTGACCGTGAACCGGTTGTGTGGCTCTGGCCTGGAAGCCGTGGGCCAAGCGGCGCGCGCGATCAAATTGGGCGAGCAACTGCTCGCCATTGCGGGCGGCGTGGAAAGCATGAGCC
>CAIYRG010000314.1 GCA_903928515.1 uncultured Alphaproteobacteria bacterium
CGCGAGCCGACGCCGGAAGAATTGGCCGAACGTTTGGCCATGCCGCTGGAAAAAGTGCGCAAGGTTCTCAAGATCGCGAAAGAGCCGATCTCCCTCGAAACGCCGATCGGCGACGAAGAAGATTCGCATCTAGGCGATTTCATCGAGGACAAGAACGCGGTCCTTCCCATCGATGCGGCGATCCAGTCGAATTTGCGCGAGACCACCACGCGCGTGCTGGCCACGCTCACGCCGCGCGAAGAGCGCGTGCTGCGCATGCGCTTCGGCATCGGCATGAACACCGACCACACGCTGGAAGAAGTCGGCCAGCAATTCTCGGTGACACGCGAACGTATTCGCCAGATCGAAGCCAAGGCGCTGCGCAAGCTCAAGCATCCGTCGCGCTCGCGTAAGCTGCGCTCCTTCCTCGACAATTAAAGCATCGTCCTTCGGGCGTTGAGGCGCACCCCTCATGCTGAGCTTGTCGAAGCATGAGCGGCTCACCCTTCGACGAACTCAGGGTGAGGAGTTTCTCTTAGGATGACCGAGGCCGTCCTCTTCGATTGCGACGGCTGCTTGGTTGATTCCGAGGTGATCGCTCTTGCGGTCGGACTGGAAGTCCTTGGGCAAGCAGGGCTGCATTACGACCGGCGCGATTATGCGGCGCGCTTCATCGGCATGAGTTGGGCGGGCATTCAAATTGCGCTCGACCAGGACGCGAAGGCGCGCCTCGGCCGCCCGGTCATGGGCGAGCTTGTTCCCGTCATCCGCGCGCGTATTCGCGAAGAGGTGGAAGCGCGGCTGCAAGCCGTGCCCGGCACGCAGGCGATGCTGCGCAGCGTCAAGCATCCCAAAGCAGTGGCAAGCTCATCCACCTCCGAGCAGCTTGAAAGCAAGCTCAAGCGCGTCGGCCTGTGGGACGATGTGCATCCGCATATCTATTCCGCCGATCACGTCACGCATGCCAAGCCCGCGCCGGATTTGTTTCTGTATGCGGCCAAACAGCTTGGCGTGTTGCCGCGCGCTTGCCTCGTCATTGAGGACAGCGTGAACGGCGTGCGCGCAGGCCGCGCCGCCGGTATGCGGGTGTGGGGATTCCTGGGCGGCGGGCATATGGACGATCACGCCGGCGCACGTCTGTTGGAGGCGGGTGCCGAGCGTCTGATCCAGGATTGGTCGCAATTCCGCGTCGCCTTCGAAGACGAAGGCTGAGGCCTTACTTTTTCAAGCGCGCAACCAACCAACGATCTTTGTCGGATAGAACGCCGTCATGGCCCGCCCTAGCGAGCGCAGCTTTCCTAAGTCGCTGCGCTCCAAGGAAAGCTAGCGTGCGGGCCACCCAGGTGGCAGCGCTCGGCGACGCGCGGTTGCATCTTCTTCTGCACCCGCATGTCTGCTTTGTTCGTGACCTTCTCAAGACATCGTGGAATTATCGCGCCCGCGCGGACATCCGCGCGTGTTGCTTTGCGTCGCCTCAACAAAATATCTGTCCAACAGAAAACGGGGGAACGCCTATGCTACCGCTTATCCTGCAAATCGTTGCGTTCGTGTTGTTCGTGATGGCTGCGTTCAGCATTGCTGCGGGCAAGATCAATCTCGTGGCCGCGGGCCTGGCCTGCGTCACGCTGTCGATGTTCGTCGGACAATTGATCCACGCCTGACGGCGTCAAGTCTCGTCGTTTGCGTTTAGGCGGGCGGGCGCATCTTCTTCTGCACCCGCTCGTCGAAACGCGCCACGTTGACGACCACGCGCTCGTGCGTGCCGCCGCCGATCATCTCGCGCTCGTCATGCGCTTCGACTTTGAAACTTAAATTGCGTCCGTTCACGGCCACAAGTTCGGCGCGCGCCGTCACCTTCCAGCCAATGGGCGTGGCGGCGATGTGCTTCACATCCAAATGGATGCCCAGGCTCTGATGGCCGGGTGGGAGCAAATGCTCCACGGCGGCCAGTGCGGCGGCTTCGATCAGATTGATCATCACCGGCGTCGCCAGAACGGGGATTTTCCCGCTCCCCACTCGGGGTGCGGAATCGCTCGTCCCCACAACGACTTCGACGGAGGCCGAAAGGCCGGGCGTGAGGGCTGACAAATCCATGGGCGGACGCGCTCTGTGAATACCCTCCCTGCCTACAGGTCCGGCTTCCTGGAACCAAGAGGCAAGCTTGGCTAAAGTGGCGTTCAAGAGAAAACGCCGCACGCAAGAGGAGCGCGAAAATGCCCGCCGATACGCATTATATGGTCGAGATGGTCGTGAAGATCGGCAAGCTCGACGAGTTCACCGCGTTGATGGACGAGATGGTCGCCCACGCCAAAACCGAGCCCGGAACGCTGGATTACGAATGGTATATCGCGCCTGACCGGCGCACGGTCCTCATCCACGAACGCTACCGCGATGTGGAAGCCGCCGCTGCCCACAGCGCCAAATTCAGCAGCGATTTCCGCGAACGGTTTTTTGATTTGGCCAAGCCGGGAAAATTCCTGTTCTTCGGCGAGCCTAGCCTCGAACGCCGCAAGCGCATCAAATCCGATGTCCATGTGCTGAAGGATTTCGGCGGGTTTTCGCGGCACGATTCGTAAGCCGCGGCGGCAGTCATTATATGAAACCCGGATATGAAATCGGTGTGTTGAAGGTGCTTCCATGATCCTCACGATGATGAAGGGCAAAATTCACCGCGCCACCGTTACGCGGTGCGATATCCACTATGAGGGCTCGATCTCCATCGATGCCGCACTCATGGAAGCCGCAGGGATTCTGCCGAACGAACAGGTCGATGTGCTCGACATCACCAACGGTGCGCGGTTCACCACCTACGCTATTCAAGCCGAAGCCGGTTCGGGCATGATCGGTGTGAACGGTGCGGCTGCCCGCCTCGTGCAATTGGGCGATCTGGTGATCGTGATTGCCTATGCGCAGATGGATGAGGCGGAAGCCACGCGCCACAATCCGCGTGTGGTGCTGGTGGACGGCAAAAACCGTATCGCATAATTGATAAGCGGCTTGACCGGCCATAGGGGCCGCGCAACTCTGCGCGCGCTCGAAAGACAACATTTCCAGTGAGGACAACATGCCCATCGCGCTCATCGTCGACTACGAAATTCACGCAGGCAAAGAACAGGCATTCGCCGATCGTTTGCGCGAACACGCAATCGCGACGCTGAAGGAAAATCCCGGCTGCCTGCGCTTCGAAGTCAATTTGCCTTTGGATGACAACGGCAATCGCAAACCCGGCCATGTCGTTCTCAATGAGCTTTACCGCGATTTCGATACTGTCAAAGAGCATCGCAAATCGCCGCGCCTTGCCAAAATGCGCGAAGACACCGCACCGCTGGTCATCGGCCGCGTCGCGACATTGTGCGAAGTGGTTTAGTCACCCCGGTTGTCATGACCGGGCTTGACCCGGCCACCCAACTTTCTTTCTTAAAGGCCCGAACAATGAGGGCCATGACGAGCGAGGGTGAGGCAGAAACAAAAACGCCCGCGATTTCTCGCGGGCGTTTTGCGTTCTTCTTCTTTCACCTCTCCCCTTGAGGGAAAGGTGAAAGCGCGTTAGCGCTTCGGGTGAGGGGATCTCTAGTTCTTCAAATCCACCGTCACCTTCGCCGACAGCCCCGGACGCAGGCGTTCCAATCCCGGCTGTCCGGCGTTCAGCGCAATCCGCACCGGCACGCGTTGCACCACGCGCGTGAAGTTGCCCGTCGCCGGCTCGAACGGCAGCAGCGAGAATTCCGAACCCGAGGCCGGTGCGAAGCTTTCCACCACGCCATCGAGTTCTTTTCCCGGCAACGCATCCACCTTCACGCGCACATGCTGTCCCACCAGCATTCGCGCGGTCTGCGTCTCCTTGAAGTTCGCGGTAAGATAAACCGTGTCCATCGGCACGATGGTCATCAATTGCGTGCCGGGCTGCACATATTCGCCGGTCTGCGCCTGGCGGTCGCCGACCACGCCCGCAACCGGAGACACGATCACTGTGTGTTCGAGGTTTTGTTTTGCCAACGCCAGTGCGGCTTGCGCCTTCTGCAACGCGGCCGCCAATTCGCCACGGCTTTGCGCCACAACGCTTTGCTGCTGCACGCTGGCGGCATAGGCCGCACGGCTTTTGTCGGCATCGGCGGCCGCACTCAGCGCACCGGCATGCACAGTTTCCGCATCGCGCCGCGCCACATCACCATGCGAAACCAGACTGTCATAACGCGCGTCGTCCGCGTTGGCGCGCGCGCTTTGCGCCTCTGCCGAGCGTATGCCGGCATTCGCCGCGCGTGCGTTGGCCGAGGCCAATTGTTCCTGCGCCGCTTGGGATGAAAGTGCGGCTTGCGCATAGGCCACATCGGCTTCCGCCGATTTCTCGGCCTGCGCATAATCCTGCGCATCGATGCGGATCAGCGGTTGGCCCGCGTGCACGGCTTCATTGTCGTGCACCAGGATCTCGCCGATCAGCCCCTGCACCTTGGGCGCCACGATGGTGCTGTCGGCCTTCACATAGGCATCGTCGGTGAAGACGGAGGCGGCAGGCTGCATCATCCAGCTTCCGCCCGCGACAATCGCGATGATCGCGGCACCAGCCACAAGCGTTGCGCGCAACGGCAGGCGCTTGAGAAAGCCCAAGCGGTTGGGGTGCGCCACACCGACATCGTATGCGGCCGGATCGAAGGCGTTCGCGCTTTCGGCTTTGAATGCGTCGGTTTTGAGAGCGATGGTCATGTCAGTGCCTTTCTTGCGCGGGGCTTGCAACACCGAGCCTTGCTTTGATGCCTTCGCGCGCTGAGGCGAGAAGCTCATTCGAATAGTCGCGATCCGAAACCGCGCGCGAGAGGGCCACGGCACCCACCATGGCGGAGAGAGTAGAGGTCGCGGTTGCGTGCGGATCGCTGATGCCGGCGTCTTCCATCAACGCGGCGAATTTCTGCGTCAGGCGTTTCACGCCATCATCGAAGGTGGTGCGGAATTTTTCCGTCTGGCGCGGTAAATCGGAATTCAGCGCCACCAGCGGGCACAGCACGCTGTCGCGGTGACGCACAGAGACGTAATAATCGACATAGGCCGCGACGGCCGCTTTCGGGGCCAAGCCCGCAATGGCGTTCTCAAAGCGCGTGCGGCCCGACGCGAAGATTGTCAGCAAGGCTTCCACCAGCAGCGCTTCTTTCGAGGCGAAGTGCGCGTAGAAGCCGCCATGCGTAAGGCCGGCTTCGCTCATCACTTCGGCGACGCCCAACTTCTCCGGACCCTTTTCGCGCAAGGCGCGGGCCGCAATCTCCAGAACCTTCGCCCTGGTCTCCTGCTTGTGGCTTTCCGAATAACGCATGGCTTGCTTGTCTCCGTTGCCTGCATTATATGACACATATCATATAAAACGTCAAGAGCTGGAAACGAGTATCAAATGAGCAGCAATTCCGCCGTTTTCCCGCTGAAAACCGTCGCCGTGCCATTCTCGCCTGCCTCCCTTAGCGAGCGTCGCAAGCTGATGATTTTCGCGGTGATGGCCTTCGGCCAGTTCATGGCGCTGCTCGATACGCAGATCGTGGCAGCCTCGCTGAATTCGATTCAGGCGGGGCTCTCGGCCGGGCCCGATGAAATCGCTTGGGTGCAGACGGCCTATCTGATGGCGGAGATCGTGATGATCCCGCTCGCCGCGTTTCTCTCCCAAGCGTTGTCCACGCGCTGGCTGTTCACCGGCTCGGCCATTCTCTTCACGCTCGCCAGCATTTTGTGCGGCATGGCGTGGAGCATCCAATCGATGACGGTGTTTCGCGCCATCCAAGGTTTCGTCGGCGGCGCGATGGTGCCCACCGTGTTCGCCACCGGCTTCATGCTGTTCACCGGCAAGAAGCGCGCGCTGATCCCCGCTGTGCTCGGCGTCACGTCTACGCTTGCGCCTTCGCTCGGCCCCACCATCGGCGGCTGGATCACCGACACGGTCGATTGGCGCTGGCTGTTCTTCATCAATGTGGTGCCCGGCACGATGATCGCCATCCTCATGCCGATCCTGGGCAAAGTGGATGAGCCGAACCTCTCGATGCTGAAGCGCATCGATTGGCTGCATGTCGTCTCGCTCGCGCTGTTTCTGGGCGCGATGCAATATTGCTTGGAAGAGGGCCCGCGCTATCAGTGGTTCGAAGACGAAACCATTCGCGTTGTCGCGTTCGTATCGTTCATTGCAGGGCTGGTGTTCTTCGAGCGCTCTTTCTATTCGAAATCGCCGGTGCTGAAGCTCACGCCGTTCCGCAAGCTGATGTTCACAGCGGCCTGCGCGCTCAACGTCATCATCGGCGTCGGCATCTATGGCTCGACCTATCTCACGCCGATCTTTTTGGGCCGCGTGCGCGATTTCTCCAGCCTGCAAATCGGCACCACGGTGTTTGTCACCGGCATCTTCATGACGTTCGGCGCGCCGTTGGCCGCGCGCCTGACCACGGTGATCGACCAGCGCATCGTGATGGGCGCGGGCTTTGCCATCTTCGCGGTGTCGTCGCTGCTGTTATCGGGCATCGGGCCGGATTGGGGATTCTGGGAATTGCTGCCCGGCCAGGCGCTGCGCGGCTTCGCCGTGCTGCTCTGCATCGTGCCGACCGTCGGTATGGCGCTGAACGGCTTCGCGCCTGCCGAATTGCGCTATGCCTCGGGCCTGTTCAACCTTATGCGCAATTTTGGCGGCGCCGTCGGCATCGCCGCGATCACCACGGGGCTACAGGATTTCACCCGCATCCATGCCGAGCGCATGAGCGAGACCTTGGCGCATGCCGATACGGCCCCCTGGCGCCCGCGATTGCGCGCATCTCCTCGATGACGCCCGATCCGGCGCATGCGCGGCTGATGCTGGATGGGGAATTCGCCCGTCTCGTGGCGCGTCAATCGCTGACACTGGCGTTCGACGA
This sequence comes from uncultured Alphaproteobacteria bacterium, assembly GCA_903928515.1. Classification (GTDB taxonomy): domain Bacteria; phylum Pseudomonadota; class Alphaproteobacteria; order Micropepsales; family Micropepsaceae; genus CAIYRG01. The sequence continues at coordinate 6,852 of CAIYRG010000314.1, forward strand.
TGTGTTCCTGCTGATCGCGGGGCTGTTCGCATTGGCAGTGGTCATCATCCCGTTCTGCAAGCCGCCGATGTTCACCGACGGGCCAGCGCCCGTGGAAGCGCATTAAACACACCCTCGTTGTCATGGCCCGGTCGCGC
>CAIYRG010000315.1 GCA_903928515.1 uncultured Alphaproteobacteria bacterium
GATCCGCGTGCCGACGCCGAACGTGTCGGTGATCGATTTCAAAGTCGTGACCAAAAAGGCCACGACGGTGGAAGCCGTGAATGAGGCGATGATCCGCGCCGCGTCCCAGGAATTGAAGGGCGTTCTCGCCATCGTGTCGGAACCGTTGGTGAGCCACGATTTCAACCACGATCCGGCGTCGTCGTCTTTCGCGCTCGACCAGACCAAGGTGTTGGACGGCAATCTGGTGCGCGTGATGTCGTGGTACGACAATGAGTGGGGCTTTTCCTCGCGCATGAGCGATACCGCGATTGCAATGGCGAAACTGATCTAACCCGATCATGGCCTATCGCACGCTCGACGATCTCGACGTCAAAGGTAAGCGCGTTCTCGTCCGCGCCGATTTGAACGTGCCTATGAAAGACGGCCGCGTCAGCGACGCGACCCGCATCGTGCGCCAGGCGCCGACCATTCGCGAACTCGCCGACAAAGGCGCGCGCGTGATCGTGCTGTCGCATTTCGACCGGCCGAAAGGCAAAGTCGTTCCCGCGATGTCGTTGCAGCCCGTGGCCGAACCGTTGGCCAAGGCCGTGGGCCGCAAAGTGGCGTTCGCGTCCGATTGCGTGGGCGACCCGGCGGAAGCTGCCGTCGCCGCGATGAAAGACGGCGACGTGGTGTTGCTGGAGAACACGCGCTTTCACGCCGGTGAAGAAACGAACAATGAAGATTTCGCGCACCGCATCGCGCGGCTCGGCGATCTGTTCGTGAACGACGCCTTCTCGGCAGCGCATCGCGCGCATGCTTCGACCGAAGGCTTGGCGCATCTTCTGCCGCACGCGGCGGGCCGCGCCATGCAGAGCGAACTCGACTATCTGCACAAGGCGCTGGACCGGCCGCAGCGCCCGCTGATGGCGGTGGTGGGTGGCGCGAAAATCTCGACCAAGATCGCGCTGCTGGAAAACCTCGTCGCCCGCGTGGACGTGCTGGTGATCGGCGGCGCGATGGCCAACACCTTTTTGGCGGCGCAAGGCAAGGCCGTGGGCAAATCGCTGCAGGAAGCCGACCAGCACGAAACCGCACGCCGGATCATGAAAGCGGCAATGCAGGCCGGTGCGGCTATTCTGCTCCCCAGCGACGTGGTCGTGGCGAAGGAATTCAAGGCCAACGCGACAAACCGCACGGTTTCCACCGACGAGGTGGCCGAGGACGAAATGATCCTCGATGCCGGGCCCAAGACCATTGAGCAATTCGGCCGCCATCTGCTCAATATTAAGACACTGGTGTGGAACGGGCCGTTTGGCGCGTTCGAGATTCCGCCTTTCGATGCCGCGACAAACGCGGCGGCGCGCAAAGTGGCGATGCGCACGCAATCGGGCGCGATGCTTTCGGTGGCAGGCGGCGGCGACACGGTGGCCGCGCTTTCGGCCGCCGGCGTGGAAGACAAATTCACATACGTATCTACCGCTGGCGGCGCATTTCTGGAATGGTTGGAAGGCCAAGTGCTGCCGGGCGTTGCGGCCTTGGAAACGGATTAGGGGAAATGACGATGGATCTCGATGCACTCGCGCTTGTGGCGAAAAAGATGGTGGCGCGCGGCAAAGGCCTTCTGGCCGCCGACGAAAGCGCTGGCACGATCAAAAAACGCTTCGACGCCATCAACGTGGAATCCACCGAGGACACGCGCCGCGACTATCGCGAGATGATGTTCCGCACCGATTGCATGAAAGACCGCATCTCGGGCGTGATCCTGTATGACGAGACCATCCGCCAGAACGCCAAAGACGGCACGCCGCTGGTGAAGCTGATCGAACAGGCCGGATCGATTCCGGGCATCAAGGTCGACAAGGGCGTGAAGCCGCTTCCGTTCTGCGGCGACGAGACCATCACCGAAGGCCTCGACGGCTTGGGTGAGCGTTTGGCCGAATATTACAAGCTCGGCGCACGCTTCGCGAAATGGCGCGCGGTGATCGACATCGTGCCGGGCTCGCTGGGCGCGAGCCAAGTGCCGTCCTACACGGCGGTGCGCACCAACAGCCACGCCCTGGCGCGCTACGCAGCGCTCTGCCAGGAGAACAACATCGTTCCCATCGTGGAGCCGGAAATCCTGATGGATGGCGCGCACGATATCGACACGTGCTTTGCCGTGACCCAATGGGTTCTGAAGACGGTGTTCGAGGATTTGTATTATCAGCGCGTGAAGCTGGAAGGCATGGTGCTGAAGCCGAACATGGCGATCGCCGGCAAGAAATCGCCCAAGCAGGCGGGCGTGCAGGAAGTCGCCGAGAAGACCGTGAAGCTGCTGAAGGAATGTGTACCGCCCGCCGTGGCCGGTATCGCGTTCCTCTCGGGCGGACAGTCGGATGTGGAAGCCACAGCGCATTTGGATGCCATGAACAAGCTCGGGCCCCTGCCCTGGCCGCTGACGTTCTCCTACGGCCGCGCGCTGCAAGCCGCACCGCAAAAGGCCTGGAGCGGCAAGGTGGAGAATGTCGCCGCCGGACAGAAGGCGTTCGCGCATCGCGCCAAGATGAACGGCCTCGCCTCGACCGGCGAATGGTCGGCCGCGCAGGAAAAAGCGGTTTAAGTATTTCGCATATCAAAGCCCCGCGCCGTTCTGCGGCGCGGGGCTTTTTTGTTTTCATGCCAACCTTCGGTAATCTGTCGCCATGGCCAAACATAGCTGCCGTCTCTATCTCATCACGCCACCGGCGCTGGACGCGAAAGCGTTCTGCGATCCGTTGCGCCGCGCCCTCGACGGCGGCGACGTGGCATCGTTGCAGTTGCGGCTGAAAGATGTTTCCGACGACGACATCCTGCGTGTGGGCGAAATGCTGCTGCCCATTACGCGCGCATCCGATGTCGCCTTCATCCTGAACGACCGCCCCGATCTGGCGAAGCGCCTGGGCGCAGACGGCGTGCATGTCGGACAGGAAGATGCGTCGTACACCGAAGCGCGCGAGATCCTGGGCAAGGACGCCATTGTCGGCGTCACCTGCCACAACTCGCGCGACCTCGCGATGGAAGCCGGCGAAGCCGGGGCCGATTACGTCGCCTTCGGCGCGTTCTATCCGACGCAGACGAAAGACGCCTCGACGGTTGCCGATCTCGATCTGCTGCAATGGTGGGCGCAGATGATGATCGTGCCGGTTGTCGCCATCGGCGGCATCACGGTGGAGAATGCGCCGCCTCTCGTCGCGGCTGGCGCGGACTTCCTGGCTGTGGCCGCCGGCGTCTGGAACCATCCGAGCGGTCCCACCGAAGCGGTTCGGGCGTTCAACGCGCTGTTTCGTTAAGAACCGCGCCGTCCCGGCTCACGCTCCGCTTCGCTGTGCTGGCCGGGATGACACGCCTATAATGTCCTGCTAGAACGCCCGCGCTCTTTCAAATCGCGCAGGAATCCATGGCCAAGGTCGCAGGCAACGAAGTTCGTCCCGGAATGATGATCGAACACGATGGTGGCCTGTGGTCCGTCGTGAAGACGCAATCGGTGAAGCCCGGTAAGGGCGGCACCTATGCCCAGTGCGAACTCAAGAACGTTCTGACCGGCAGCAAGCTGAACGAGCGCTTCCGCGCCTCCGAAGCGGTGGAAGAGGTCTATCTCGAAAAGCGCGACTACGAATACCTCTACACCAACGGCGACATGCTGGTGTTCATGGACAAGGAAACCTTCGAGCAGGTCGAAGTGGAATCCGATTTCGTGGGCGACCGCGCACAATTCCTGCAAGACGGCATGAAAATCGTCATGCAATTCTACGAGACCAAGCCCATCGGCATCACCATCCCGCTGCAAGTCACCCTGACGGTGGCCGAAGCCGACGCCGTTCTGAAGGGCGGCACGGCATCGCCGTCGTACAAGAACGCGGTGTTGGAGAACGGTTTGAAAACCCTGGTGCCGCCGTTCATCGAAGCGGGCGAGCGCATTATCGTCTCGACCGAAGACGGCTCTTACGTGAAGCGGGCCGAATAATGCCCTACCTTTCCCCTTCCCTGAACGTCATGGTCTCCGCCGCGCGCAAAGCGGCACGTCCTCTCATTCGCGATTTCGGCGAAATCGAAAACCTACAAGTGTCGCGCAAAGGCCCGGCCGATTTCGTGACTGCTGCCGATCAGCGCACCGAGAAGATCCTGATCGAGGAATTGAGCAAGGCGCGGCCCGGCTACGGCTTCGTGGGCGAAGAAGGCGGCGTGATCGAAGGCGCGGACAAGACGCACCGCTTCA
>CAIYRG010000316.1 GCA_903928515.1 uncultured Alphaproteobacteria bacterium
CGGCCGGCCGTCGATGTAGATCACCTGGCTGTAGGTGGCACAGTGGAAGCCATCGGGGTCGTTGTAATAGTCGCCCACGGTGAATGTGCCGCGGTGGCCATTGCCCGGATTGCGCCAATCGTAGCTGGAATTCGGCCTGTTCGCGTTGAAGCCGCTGGAATACGATTTGTATGCGTAGCTGCGATCTTCGCAATTCATGTTGCTGGTGAGAGCAGCACCGGCCGCACCACCGACGATGACGCCCGCCACGGTAGCGCCGGCACGTCCGCCGCCGCGACCCACGACATTGCCCAGCACGCCGCCGATCAAAGCGCCCGCGATCACGCCGCCGGGATCGGGACCATTGCGGCATTCTTTGTAATAGCCGTCATCCTTCTGGTCGTATTCCTGGCTGTAACGCTGACGCCAGCGGGAATCGCGATCATCGCCATATTGGCCGGGCGGGGGACCGTAAGCGGCGGGCGGCGGGCCTGGCGGAGGACCGTTGCTCGCGCCCGTATCGACACTGTCATCGTAGGGACGGCGCGCACGCGCATCGTCAAAGCCTTTGCGATAACCGCTGCTATAGCCATCGTTGTAGCCGCTGTCGTATTGGCGAGACTGGGCCATTGCGAAATCGGCGCCGACGCTGGAGAGCATCGTCGCGGTCATCGCGATAGCAAAAACCTTCTTCAACATGGGGCATCTCCTAAATGGGCGGCCGCTTTAAGCTCCGAAGCGGTTTTACGCCGGGTACAGCCTCAGCCTTTTAACATGAACGGAACCTGAATAAAAAAAACGGAAAAGGATGCCATAGGTTCCTCGCTTCCGCACACGCGTACGTTCGCTAACGCAAAAGTTTTACGGCGCGCCTTCGCCGATCAGGCGTGCGATGGCGTCTACCGTTTCGCTACGCCGTTCGACCATCGGCATGTGGCCGCAATGCGCGAAGACATCGAGACGCGCACCGGGAATGGCGGCGCGATAAATCTCGCCGCACGCGGCCGGAATCACCACGTCTGACGCGCCCCACAGAATGCGCGTGGGAAGATCGATGCGGTGCAGCCAGCAGGGCAATTGCGGATTGTGCAACAGCGGGTGGGCCGCAAGCAGCACGGAGGTGGCGGTGTTCTTGGCTTGCGTCGCGACTTCGTTCTCGGAAGGCGGCGAACGCAGCAATTCTTCCGCGTAGGCTTGATCGGCATAGAGATGACGGATGGCCTCTTCGCGCGACCAATAGAAGAGATCGCCGAATTCCGCGCCCGGTGCGCGCACACCGGCCGGCGAAATCAACGTGAGGCTTTTCAAACGGGTGGTGTTGCGAATGGCAATTTCCGCCGCCAGCCAGCCGCCGAGGGAATGGCCGACAAGGTGCACATCTCTAAGCTTCAAGCGTTCCAGCACATCGAGATAGAAGAAGGCGAGATCGCCCATGGAGGTCAGCCACTCGGGCGTACCGGAACGGCCAAAGCCGGGATGCTCCGGTGCGATCACGTCATAGCGATCCGACAGATCGTGCAGAAAGGGCAGCCAATCCAAGCCCGTTGCGCCGTGCAGAAACAACACCGGCACGCCCGCACCCGCGCGCAGCACCTGAACGTTGCAGCCGTCGATCGTCTCCACGGTGTCTATGGGATTGGCCACTGCGCTTCGCGCTCCCTTTCGCTTAAGCTAGGCGACAAAGAGATAATATCCAACGGGGGATGCGATGACGACGGATCGCCGGAAATTCCTGCAATCATCCTTGGCGTTACCGGTGGTAAGCGGACCGGCGCTCGCCGCGGCGGAAACCAAGCCCGCAACGCCAAGCGCGCCCGTGCGGCGGCGCATCGCGGTGGAAGAGACTTTCGCGACACTCGAATTCTTAGATGCTTACGCGAAATTGCTCGATCCCAAAGATTTCATGACGATGGAGAAAATCAATCCGCTGCAGAGGAAACTGGTCGAGCAGGGCCCGATCCGCCTCGCCGACATGGATGCGGCGGGTGTCGATATGCAGATCATGTCGCTCTACACCGACACCGGCCAGCTTCCCAGCAACATTGCGACCGGCATCATGCAGCGCGCCAACGATATTTTGGCGCAAGCGATTCATGCCAATCCCACGCGATTTGGCGGATTGATCGTGCTGATGCCGCAGAACATCGACGACGCGGTGAAAGAGATCGCGCGTGGCGCGAAAGAACTGAAGCTGAACGGCACCATCATCAATTCCACCACGCACGACGAATATCTCGACGATCCGAAATACATCCCCATTTTTGAGGCGCTGGTGGAACACGACCTCACGCTGTATCTGCACCCGGCCGATCCGCCCAAGCAGATGATTGGCGCGCTGCGGATTCCCGGCTATCACACCGCATGGGGCTTCGGCGTGGATGCCGGAACGCATGCCGTGCGGATCATGGCGTCGGGACTCTTCGACCGCTTTCCAAACTTGCGTTTGGCGCTCGGCCATATGGGCGAGAGCTTGCCGTTCTGGATCGACCGGATGGACGATCATTATCCGGCGGAGATCGGCCGGCAAAACGCATCAAGGTTGAAGAAGAAGCCCAGCGAGTACATGCGCGAAAATATCTACGTAACGACGAGCGGCATGAATTGGTGGCCGCAATTGCGCATGACGCTCGATGTGATGGGCGCAGACCACGTCCTCTTCGCGCTGGATTACCCGTTCGAAGACGATGTGGCGGACACGCGCCGCGTCGACGCTATGCCGATGCCGGAGGAGACCAAGGAGAAGTTCTTCCACCGCAACGCGGAACGCATTTTTAAAATCGCGCCCGTGTGAGCGTTGTCGCGATGGCGTTGAAACCCAACCTTGTCCTGCCCGTGGACGCTAGCTTTTCTGTGAACGCAGCGAACTGGAAAAGCTGCGCTCGGAGCGGGCACCCAGGATTAAATCGCGACAAGACGCTGGTGTCGCAGATGTGTTGGGGAAAACACCACAAATAATGTCGCGGGCGAGCATACGCACAGCGCATATTTTCGTGGAGCCCTTTAGCAAGGAGAATGAAATGAGCGCTCCTGACGCCAAAGATATTCTTTCGAAGATTACGCATCATGCGCATCTGCGCGACAAGCTCGACCGCTTCTCGGAAATCGACTGGAACCGCCTGCGAGCCCTCGCGCCGCAGCAGGCCGCTTTCCTCGGAAGCTTTTACGTCCACACGCCCAAACAAGCCGCGGAGGCCCTGAAGGATTGGCAAGAAATCGTGGCCGAACATCCCACGCTATCCGCCAAATCCACAAACGACGGCGATGATCGGCTGAGCACCGCAGAATGGATGCGCCGCCGTAGCGAAGCAATCCGTACGCCTAGCCGTAATGCCCCCCATGCCGCCCCTAACAAGGCGGAGAAGTGAGATGAGCGATTCCGGCGTTTCCCTGAATTGGGATGACCCAACCACCTCGCTTCTCGGCGATGGCATGCTTGAGGATGGCTCCAACGGTCTCCCTGGCGGTGCGAGCCAAACGCCAGACTTCATGGACGGCATCGCGCAAACCTATGGATTACCCCAATCCGCAGACATGCCGCAGCAACCCTACACGTCTAAGCCGCTTGATCAGGCAAATCTCGGAGATGCAGCGTGGCAACAGTTGCGGCAGAATCTTGCCCAACCGCAAAACAATCCCGGTGTCGACCAAAATTCGCCACTCTTGGCATCGATCTATCCCCGCGCCACGCTGGGATCATCACCCTTGCAGCCGATCAATACGGACCCAACAACCGAAATCCCCACATCGGGCTCCGCTTCGTCAGGGTCTACGCACAGCGCGATAGCCTCAGGGTTGTCCAACGCCGCGAATGACGCATGGAATGCTGTCAGTGGGAGAAACGTCGACAACAGCGACATTGAAAACACGCTGCGTCAGCCGCCGTACAATATGAACGATAAAGACCTGGAAGAACTGCGTTCAAAAGCGATCGATGAAGTCACATCACAGACTTCACTAGTTGAGTCGGGTCTACACCTGTTGGGCCATCTATTCCCACTAGCCGAACTTCCAGCCATTACTAAGAGCGCCGCTGACGTCGCGCGAATGCCCGAAGATATAAATTCGACTTATCGAAATGCTCTGCAGAGTGTTATCGACAACGACTACAATCGGCACGGGGATGAGTCCGCGAAACAATCCGGCGAGGCAATACCATTAGGCAATGATGTTTATTATTCGGGACCAATGGCACCGTTTTGAAAGAGCACCTCAATGCGTTATGCCAAATGGCCCCATAAGGCTACCCGCCTTGCGATACACGAATTGCGATTCATTGCTCTCTGCCTTGTTATCTCAGTGATCAACGATCTAGCACTTCGGATACCAAATAAAATCTACAATTTTCTCGTCTTACTGTTGCTGGTTTATGCGGTTAGGCTGATCTGGCACTTTTGGAGATCCACCCAAGATCACAACGACGAGAATTGATCATGGTAGATGAGCAGGAGACGCAGCCGGAAGAGAAGAAGCGAAGAAGA
>CAIYRG010000317.1 GCA_903928515.1 uncultured Alphaproteobacteria bacterium
CGCCGCGACCAGGATGGCCGGCGTCCGGTCGGCGAGGACGATGCGCTCGCAGGCGCACGTCAGTGCGCGGCCGAAGGTCGCGCCGAAGCCCCGCAGCCGTTCGAGACGCGGCCCGCCGCCGTGCGGCAGCGAGCCTGCGATGCGGGCGATCTGCAAGGCCGACGAACCCTTGGGATCGATGATGAAGCCGGCCAATGCCGCCGGCGATTCCCGGTTGAAGATCGCGGCCGCGACCGGATTGCACCACAGGATGCGCGTTGCGTCGGCGCTCCAAAGCCAAGCCGGCGTCGCGCTGAAGGCATGCGCCGCCAAGCGTGGATCACGCAGAAGTCCGAGCCATTGGGAACCAGACTCACTCAAAAGATGTTCGCCCCCCAGCGATGCGTCGAGTCCGAGGATTTATATGAAATTGTAATAGTCTTCATCGAATGCAACGTCCACGCGGGAAGGGGGTTGCCGCCGATGTGTACGAGGCTAACCTTAATCGCGGAACGCCGCGTCGGCGTCCCAACCGCTGAAATCAGTCCAGGAGGTACCCATGGCCAACGACGGGATTCCAAATTTCCAGCTTCCGCCTGAAATGCGCGCTTTCGCCGAGCAGAGCATGGAACAGGCGAAGAAGGCCTTCGACGGCTTTGTCTCCGCGACGCAAAAGGCGGTCTCCGCGATGGAGGGCCAAGCCTCCGCCGCAACCGCCGGCGTCAAGGATATCCACCAAAAGGCCGTCGCCAACACCGAAAAGAACATCGCGGCGTCTTTCGCCCATGCCCAGCAATTGCTCCGCGCCAAGGATGCGCAGGAGGTGATGCAATTGCACACCGATTACGTCAAAGCGCAGATGCAAACGCTGACGGAGCAGGCGCGCGACCTCGGGCAAGCGGCGCAGGCGGCGTCGAGCAAGGCCACGCCGAAGGTCTGAGCGGCGGCCGAAATCGGGCGCGAACGGGTCGCCCGGATGGCTTTTTTGTGCATTGCAATCTTTTATATTGCAATGCAGCATCGGCGGTGCCACATTGGGCGGTGAGAAGGCTGATGCCTCTCATCATCTGCTCCGGGCCGACGAAATGGCGGCGGGCCCGAATGCTGGGCACCCGCCATGCAGAGGATCATTCCATGGCCGAAACATTCACCGCCAAGCCGAAAACCAAGCCTGTGGTTGCATCGGTTTCCGCTGAAGAGACGAAGTTCGAGACGCCGAAGTTTGAAATGCCGAAATTCGAGATTCCCAAGTTCGAGATTCCGAACATGGAAGTGCCGGCGGCGTTCCGCGAATTCGCCGAAAAGGGCGTCACCCAGGCGAAGGACAATTGGGAAAAGATGAAGGCCGCCACGGAAGAGGCGACCGGCGTGCTCGAAGAGAGCTACACCACGGCGAGCAAGGGCGCATCCGACTACGGCCTCAAGGTGATCGAGATTTCGCGCGCCAACGCCAACTCGACCTTCGACTACTTCACGCAGTTGATGACGATCAAGTCGATGGCCCAAATGGTCGAGCTTTCCACCGCTCACGCGCGCAAGCAGTTCGAGACCGTCACCGCGCAGGCAAAGGAGCTGTCCGCGCTGGCGCAGAAGGTCGCGACCGAAAGCGCCGAGCCGATCAAGGACGGCGTGGCCGGCGCGTTCAAGAAGGACGTTTGAACGCTTTTCGCGTTTGTCGCTGCCCATTCTGGATTCCAAGCCCGGACCAAGTGTCCGGGCTTTTTTCTCGGCATATTCTGGACAGGCGGCAGCGGTTCGGCGGTCGCTGCGGCCTTCGGTGGCTGCTGCTTGCCAAAGCCGCCGGTTGCCCCTAGTTTCCGCCACTTCGCGAGCCTGCGCAGCTGTAGCTCAGTTGGTTAGAGCGCCGGTCTGTGGAACCGGAGGTCGGTGGTTCGAGCCCACCCAGCTGTACCACTTGATTTTCCACGATAATCTGACGTTCGGGCGCGAACGGCGGGGCGGCGGTCGAGAGGCCCAACATTGGCTCGACAGCGCCCGTCATTAGACGGGCGCTCTGCTGCCGCTCGAAACACGAGCCCGCCGGTTGAAGCGCGTGCCCCTGAACGATTTCGGCGGTCGCTCGAACCTTAGGCGCGGCGTTCCGCCTTCCTTGATCTGGATTCAACGGCCCTTGCGGGGCATGCCGGCCCGCCGCGCCGAGTTCGTCACGCAGCGCGCCAAGCCGGCATTATTCATAGAAGGCGAGCGGCGCTGGTGTGTTGCTGCTTTTGCGCGCCGGGCCGCCACCCTAGCAATCCGCGGCGGCAATCTCCCGCCGGCGTTTCCGTGCGTCCGTGTCAGCCGTTGAGAGGGCAAAAAAATCGCCTCGCTGGGTTTCCCCTGCGAGGCGCTCGACGCTCAGACAGTCAGTGGTACCAAGCCGGCTTTCTGATGAGCCGCGCGAGTTC
>CAIYRG010000318.1 GCA_903928515.1 uncultured Alphaproteobacteria bacterium
CCGATCTAGCTTGGGGAGCCTCGGGCTTCGCGCTGGGCGCCGCCGAAGTTCCCGGAGCCACACGCGCGCGCTTCTTCTCCACCACCACCGCTTTGGTGCGGCCGTGGCTGAAACTCTGCCGTACGGTCGATGTTTCCGTGCGCTTCAAGGACAGCGTCTTGCCGCCATGCGCCTTCGTGTCATCCGTATCGCTCATCCGTACCTTTATACCTTCCACGCCAAACGCGCCTAACCAGAACTTTAACTCTCAAGCCTGCGAAACGCTCTTCCACACCCAGGGATTCAGCGGCCGGAAACCGGACAGCCGTCCTGCGTCGGAAACAAGCCGTTCCGCGAGGGAACCTGATTTCTGACCCGCTGTGAGGGCTGCATGTACCACATTCCCTCTTCCCAAGGCCAAACCCAATTCCTCGCGCGTCAGCGCACCCAAAACAAAGGGGCGTAACCGCTGCGATTCCGCGGCATCCTGCAGTTTTCGGCGGCCATCGGCGCCCGCATCCTGGGCTTCGATCAGCACCAAAACGGTTTTGCCGCCACGAAACGTCCGGTCAATGACATCGAAACCCAGCACCAATTCACCCGCGCGGCGCGCCAATCCGATCCAACCCTGGATTTGGGCCACCAGCAGCGCTTCCACACGGTCGGCAAGGCCCGCGTCAACTTTGAGCGATTCCCCTGCTGACCGCGAAAAGGCGTTCTTCACCACCGCCTTGGCCACGGCCTCGCGGGTTGCAGACACCCACATGCCGCGGCCGGGCAATTTCGCCATCACATCGGGCACGACATGTCCCTCGGGATCGGCTGCGAAGCGGATCAGCTTGGCATCGGGCAACACTTCGCCCGTGACTATACATTTGCGCTCGCGGATCTGCGACGGACGCGGCAGGCGCGCGGGAAGGCCCGGCGGAAGATCGTCTTCCGCCGCCGGTTCTACCTGCATCTCTGCCGCCGCTTCGATCACGCTTCCGCTTCGCCCTCTTCTTCGGCGTCCGCTTCTTCTTCGGGCTGGGCGAGATCGGCTTCGGAAATCCAGCCCATCACGACGCGCGCCCGCATGATGATGGCGTTGGCCTCATCGGGAGACAGATCGAACCCTTCGAGCGCACCCGGCACCCGCGGCTTGTCACGGCCTTCGGAATAGCCCAGCAGATCGTCGGTGGCGCAACCGGCCAAATCCTCGACCGTCTTGATGCCGTTTTCGCCGAGCGCGACCAGCATCGGCGGGCTCACGCCGTCGATCTCGGTCACGCCGTCTTCCACGCCCAGCTCACGGCGCTTGGCATCGAGTTCGGCATTCTTCTTTTCGAGCGATTCGATGGCACGGTTTTGCAGCTCCTGCGCCGTCTCCTCGTCGAAGCCTTCGATGTCGGCCAATTCGTGCAATTGCACGAAGGCGATGTCTTCGATGGCGGAGAAGCCTTCCGAGGCCAGCAACTGCGCCACCGTCTCGTCCACATCCAGCGAGTTCATGAACAGATTGGTGCGGTCGGTGAATTCCTTCTGGCGGCGCTCGGATTCTTCCGCCTCGGTGAGAATGTCGATCTGCCAGCCGGTGAGCTGCGAGGCCAGGCGCACGTTTTGTCCGCGGCGGCCGATGGCCAGCGAGAGCTGATCGTCAGGCACCACCACTTCGACGCGGTGCGTGTCTTCATCCAACACCACCTTGGAAACTTCGGCCGGCGCCAGTGCGTTCACGATGAAGGTTGCCTCTTCGCCCGACCACGGAATGATGTCGATGCGCTCGCCCTGCAATTCCTGCACGACCGCCTGCACGCGCACGCCGCGCATACCGACGCACGCGCCGACGGGATCAATAGAGGAATCTTTCGAGATTACCGCGATCTTTGCGCGCGAACCCGGATCGCGGGCCACCGCGCGAATTTCGATGATGCCGTCATAGATTTCCGGCACTTCCTGCGCGAACAACCGGACCATGAATTGCGGATGCGTGCGCGACAGACAGATGTGCGGGCCGCGGGTTTCGCGGCGCACGTCATAGATATAGGCGCGGATGCGATCGCCGTTGCGGAAGGATTCGCGCGGGATCATTTCGTCGCGGCGGACAACACCTTCGGCGCGGCCCAGATCGACCACGACCGAACCGAATTCAACGCGCTTCACGATGCCGTGCACGATTTCGCCGATGCGATCCTTGTATTCGTCATATTGGCGCTCGCGCTCGGCGTCGCGCACCTTCTGCACGATCACTTGTTTCGCGGCCTGGGTGGCGATGCGCGAGAATTCGATGGGCGGCAGAGTTTCGGCGATGATGTCGCCCACCAGCGCGCCCGGATTGCGGCGCTGCGCGTCCTTGATCGAGATTTCGACCTTGTCGTTGTCGACCAGCTCGACGACATGCAGATAGCGCGAGATATGCGTTTCGCCTGTCTTGGGGTCAATCTCGACGCGGATTTCGTTTTCCGAGCCGTAGCGCGATTTCGCCGCGCGCTGCATCGCTTCTTCCATCGCGTGGATGACGACCGATTTGTCGATCGATTTTTCACGCGCGACGGCATCTGCGATCTGCAGAAGTTCGAGGCGGTTTGCGCTAATCCCGGTGGCGATGGCGGCCATGATGTCTGCTCCTGAAGAGATATCCAATCCTCACCCCGAATGGTCGACGGGAGAGGCATTTGTTTCGCTAATGCGGGGACTTCGTGCCCTTACGCAACTCTTGGGCCTTCAAACTTTCCTTGATGAGGCGATCCGTCAGAACAAGCTTGGCATCCACGATGGATGAAAACGGCAATTTCAATTGCGCCTTGTTCTTGCCTTCGGAGGCGTCGAACAGCACGTCGCCGCCTTCCACGCCCATCACCATGCCCTTGTAACGCTTGCGGCCATCGGGACCGGGTTGCGCCAATTCGATGCGCGCATCATGACCCGCGAAGCGCGTGAAATCCTCGATCCGCGTCAGGGGGCGGTCGATGCCCGGCGACGACACTTCCAGCGTGTATTCCTCGGTGATGGGGTCGGCGGCCTCCAGCACTTCGGAAATCTTGCGCGACAACTCGGCGCAATCGTCGACATCCATCGTGCCGTCTTCACGCTCGGCCATCACCTGCAGCGTCTTATTCTCGCCGCCCTTCAACTGGAGGCGTACCAGGCGAAACCCTGCCGCTTTCACGGCGGGCTCCAGCAATTGCGCGAGCACTACAGGACTGGCCAAGCAAAACTCTCGACGGTGAAAAACCAAAGCCATTGCGCTCAAGCAGCGCAGCGGTAGCGCAAAACCAAAGCTTTTCCGGCGCGGCGATCTTTCGATCACCACACAACAGTACGTTTCTGTTGTTCGGAATGGACGGCTGTGTACGCCTTTAAGGCGGAGAATTCAAGCGAGGGCCTAGCGCTTAGGCACCTCAAGCTGCCAACCGGGCCTTATTCGGTTAACTCACGATTACGGCCACGAGTAACCCGCACTCATTTTGCACGGTCGCTTCCAACTTCTTTAATTCTGGAAGCCAAGGAATGACAGGCTGCGCCGGCGAAAGATCAAGGAAAGTGTCCCCCCGTGACACCATATTGGACATCATATGCTCGCCCATCGGACTTGAAGGTAAATCCGATCAGAGCGGCAGATTTATCGAACAACAGCACCGCGCCCGTTTGTATGTTGCTGACCTCTGGACGAGCCTGAATGACACTCGTCATACACGCCGCATTCTGTCGTGCCTTTTCCGGAATTTTCGTAACAGAAGCGCATGAGCACAGCGCGATAGAGCCGATTGCCAGTCCGAGAGCGCGACCCGGACGAGCTAACATTCAAGGCTTCGCCGATGGCGAAAAAATCGGCACGACCACCACAACGGGCTCTTTTGCGGCTTTCGCATCCGCCGCTGCCTGCACGGCCACGGCCTGGGCGGCGGCATTCTGCGACGCCACATTGTGGGCGCGCAGCAGGAAATACGGACCGACAAACAGCGTGACGGCAACGATCGCCACCCCGGCGGCAATCGCGCGTCCGGTCCAGGCTTCTGGGCAATTGTAGAACGACATGGCTCTCGCGTTTCCGGCCGTCTCCGTGACGGTTTTATAGCATTTAAGCGGTTCGGACGAAGCGGAAGAAGCTCGGCACCCCGTGCAGGGCCTTGGCCTCATAACGGGTCTGCGGCCAATCGCCGGGCCGGGCGCGCCAATCCGCAGCACTTTCCGCCAACCAGCGGAATTTGGGGTGCGCCATGGCCCGTTCCAAGGCCCAGATCCGGTAGCCCGGATCATCGGTGGCGAAACGCAATTCCGCGCCTTCGCGCAACACCCGCGCGAACTGATCCAGCATCTCGGTTTGGATGAAGCGCCTTTTGTGGTGTCGCGTCTTGGGCCAGGGATCGGGAAATAAAACGAAGGCCCGGCCCAACGAGGCGTCGGGCAAGGCCGCGATCACATCGCGGGCATCTTCCGTATACAGACGGATATTGGGGATATTGTCATCGACAATTTTTGTCAGCAGCTTGGCGACGCCGGAAATATACGGCTCGCAGCCGATCACACCGACATGCGGATTGGCTTGCGCCTGCCACGCGGCGTGCTCACCACCACCGAAACCCACTTCCAACCACACCTCGCTGACGCTTGCAGGCGGCGGCAAAGGTGCTGCGGGCGGCTTCAGAGATTCCGGTTCAGCGGGGCTTGCGAAATAATCGCGCGGATCGCATCCCGCGTCGGGTTCCACTGCCAGATAGGGCAACAGCGTATCGACCAGACTTTGCTGATAGGCCGACAGCTTCGGCCCATTGCGGCGGCCCCAGATCTTGCGGTGGCGCAACGGCAAAGGGCGCGATTCATCATCGCGCCCTTCGTCCATGTCTTCGTCGTGATTCGTAATCTTAGAACGCCTTCTTCAGCGCCTCGACGAGATCGGTCTTTTCCCAACCGAAACCGCCATCCGCATCCGGCGTGCGGCCGAAATGGCCGTAAGCCGCAGTGCGCGCATAGATCGGCTTGTTGAGACCGAGCTGCTCGCGGATGCCGCGCGGCTTGAGGCTCATCAATTGCGGCAGAAGCTGTTCCAGCTTCGCTTCATCGACTTTGCAGGTGTCTTGGCAATCGACGTAAACCGAAAGCGGCTCTGCAACGCCAATGGCATACGAAAGCTGGATCGTGCAGCGATCAGCCAAACCGGCCGCCACAACGTTCTTCGCCAGATAGCGTGCGGCATAGGCCGCCGAGCGGTCCACCTTGGTCGGGTCTTTGCCGGAGAACGCGCCGCCGCCGTGCGGGGCCGCGCCACCGTATGTGTCCACGATGATCTTGCGTCCCGTGAGGCCGCAATCGCCATCGGGGCCGCCGATCACGAACGCGCCGGTCGGGTTCACGTGCCACACCGTCTTGGGCGAAACCCAGCCTTGCGGCAAAGCCTGCAGCACGTACGGCTCGATGATCGCGCGCACATCGGCGGAGGTCATCTTCTCATCGAGATGCTGCGTCGAGACGACGATCTGCGTCACGCCAACGGGCTTGCCGTCGACATATTGCACCGTCACCTGGCTCTTCGCGTCGGGGCCGAGCTTCGGCGCTTTGCCGGCGTGGCGGGCATCATTCATCAACTGCAGAATGCGGTGGCTGTAATGAATCGGCGCCGGCATCAGGCTGTCGGTTTCGCGGCAGGCATAACCGAACATGATGCCCTGGTCGCCAGCGCCCTCGTCCTTATTGCCCGACGCATCCACGCCCTGCGCGATATGCGCCGATTGCGCGTGCAGCAGCACTTCGACATTCGCGGTCTTCCAGTGGAAGCCGTCCTGCTCGTAGCCGATGTCTTTGATCGCGGCGCGCGCCGCCTCAATGACGACGTCCTTCGTCACTTGTTCCGGGCCACGGGTTTCACCGGCGATGACCACGCGGTTGGTGGTGCACAGCGTTTCGCAGGCCACGCGCAGATCCTTGGGGTCCCAGCCATTCTTGGGGCCGATGCGGAAGAACGCGTCCACGACCTCGTCGGAAATGCGGTCGGAAACCTTATCCGGATGGCCTTCGCCTACGGATTCGCTGGTGAAAAGATAATCGGAACGCTTCATCGCCGTCTGCCCGCTTGGTTAGAAAAGCGGGGGCTTTCTGACAAGGAACGCCCCTGGGGTCAATGCGGCAGGCTAGGCACCCTGAAGCGGGCCCAAGCGATTATCGGATGGGTTCCGGACCTAGCCCGGCCGGCCCGCTTATTCGGCCACGCCGAGCCGGCGCGCGACATAGGGCGTGAGAGGCGGGGCGACCACAAGCGTCAGAAGGATGACCCACATCCCGATCTCGACAAGGCCATTCATCGGGCTGGTCATTCGCGAAACCGCGGTGACGAGAAGCACGGCGGGAATGGCGCCGGTCTCGCGAACGAACGAGATAAAAAGAAGCTCGTTCCAGCTAAGCCCGCGCGGAGTGTTGGGCGCAAAGCCATAGGCGCCGAGCGTGACGAACACGACGGCCGGCCGCACGACGAACATGAAGACGAGCGCCACCGCGATGCCGATGGGGGCATAGGCGATGAGAGCATGAATATCCACCAGCGCACCGACCAGCAGGAATATCACCGGCTTGGCGATGCCATCAATCACCTGGTTGAAAAAGTGCTCGATTTTTTCCATATGCGCTTCGGTGTCGAACAGCAGGCCCGCGACGAAGGCGGCAAGGAACCCGCTGCCGCCAAAGGCCGCGGCGCCGACGAACGCGATGATCGGCGTTGCCAGGAAATAAACCTGATCGGCACCATAGTGATCGGTGTGGCCGCGCTTGATGTGCGTCAAAATCCACAGCAGGACAAAACCGACACACCCGAACACAACGCCGAATATTGTTTGCGTCGCCAGGAATCGCCAAGTCTCCGCCGTGGCCAAGGCCTGATAGGCCGCGCCGAGCGTCAGCGTTGCGAGCGACAGCTTCAGGAAAGCCGATGTCAGCAGGGTTCCGACCACATCGTTGAGCGCGCTTTCCGCCACGACGATGTCCTTCGTGTCGCGCCGCTTGAAGCGCAGATCTTGCAGCACCGGGATGATGGCGGCGGGATCGGTCGACGCGAGGATCGCACCGAGGAGAATCACGACGGCGGGAGCGATGGCAAAACCAAAGGCGCTTCCGAAAGCGCCCGTGACCCAGGAGAATGCGTATCCCGTAAGCAGCACGCCCGGAAACGCAAGCAAGGCTATTTTTACAAACAGCCGCATGAAATTCCGCAGCTTCATTTCGAGGCCGCCGCCGAAAAGGATGATGGCGGCACTTCCGGTCACCAGCGATGCGAGCGCTGTGGAATTGGCGACGATGGGAGAAAACAGCGTGTGTCCCGCGATACCCAGCGCAATGGCCGCCACGAATGAGGGAATCGGTGTTCCGCGCGTCGCGTAGAAACTGGCGAAGCTGCACAACGAGAACAATACGACGGATGCCAACACAGGCGCGGTCGGCGCATCTTCGAGAGTCGTAAGGCGTTGCAGGATCTCATCGCCGCCGAGGTTGGAAACGGCGGCGATAACGGCGACGCCGAGCACAAGCCGGACGAGCGGCAGAAGCTTTGACGTCTCTTTCACGGCGGTTCAGCCCGGTCGTTGCGGCAGCCATCATTTCACGGCCGCGATTCGCGAATCCTGAACTTAGAGAATAAACCGCGACAAATCCTGATCCTTGGCGAGGTCTTCGACACGGGCCCGCACATAGGCGCCGTCGACGACGACAGTCTGGCCCGTCGTGTCGGTGGCCGCGAAGCTGATCTCGTCCAGCACCCGTTCCATGATGGTTTGAAGACGCCGCGCCCCGATATTCTCCACCGTGGCGTTCACATCGGTGGCGATGCCAGCAATCGCCGCGATCCCGTCTTCGGTGAAATCCAGCGTTACTGTCTCGGTCGCCAGCAGCGCCTTGTATTGCTTGATGAGGCTGGCTTCCGGCTCGGTCAGGATGCGCTGCATGTCCTCGCGCGTGAGCGCTTTCAGTTCCACGCGGATGGGAAGCCGCCCTTGAAGCTCGGGCAGCAGGTCCGAGGGCTTCGCCAGATGGAACGCGCCCGAGGCGATAAAGAGAATGTGATCGGTCTTCACCGAGCCGTGCTTGGTGGACACCGTCGTGCCTTCGATCAGCGGCAGCAGATCGCGCTGTACGCCTTCGCGCGACACATCCGCCCCGCCACGCGGCCCATCCGAGCGCGCGGTGATCTTGTCGATCTCATCCAGAAACACGATGCCGTTGTTCTCGACCGCTGCGATCGCATCGCGCGTGATCGAATCGTCATCGAGCAGCTTGTCGGCCTCTTCTTCCACCAGCACGCCGTGGCTCTGATCCACGGTGAGCCGCCGCTTCTTGGTGCGCCCGCCAAAGGCTTTGCCGAACATGTCACCGAGCGACACCATGCTCACTTGAGAATTGGGCATGCCGGGAATCTCGAAACCGCCCGCACCGGCATCGCGCACTTCGATCTCGATTTCCTTGTCGTTCAATTCGCCCGCGCGCAGACGCTTGCGAAATGCCTCGCGCGTGGCGGCACTCGCGTTCGCGCCGACCAGCGCATCCAACACACGTTCTTCGGCGCGCGCTTCGGCCGTGGCTTCCACATCCTTGCGCTTGGCAGCGCGCACTTGCGTGAGGCCGACTTCCACCAGATCGCGGATGATCTGTTCCACATCGCGGCCGACATAACCGACCTCGGTGAATTTCGTGGCTTCCACTTTCAAGAATGGCGCTTGCGCCAATTTCGCCAGCCGCCGTGCGATTTCGGTTTTGCCCACACCTGTGGGCCCGATCATCAAAATGTTTTTCGGCAACACCTCTTCGCGCAATTCGGGCCCGAGCTGTTGGCGGCGCCAGCGATTGCGCAGCGCGATGGCCACCGCGCGCTTGGCGTCGTGCTGACCGACAATGTAGCGATCCAATTCCGAAACGATTTCGCGCGGCGTGAAAGACGAACTCATGAATTTCAATTCCTAAACGGTAGCGAGCCTAAACCGTATCAAGACTTTCCAGGGTGACGTTCTCGTTCGTGTAGATGCAGATGTCGGCCGCGATCTTCAGCGCGGCGCGCGCAATCGCTTCCGCATCATCAGGCCCTTTCAGCAACGCACGCGCCGCCGCGAGTGCATACGATCCGCCCGAGCCGATCCCGATCAAACTGTCTTCCGGCTCCAGCACGTCTCCAGTCCCGGAAAGGATGAGCGAGGTCTTGGCATCGGCCACCGCCATCATCGCTTCCAACCGGCGCAAGTAACGATCCGTGCGCCAATCCTTGGCCAGCTCCACGCAGGCGCGCGCCAGATTGCCGGGATGTTGCTCCAGCTTGGCTTCCAGCCGCTCGAACAGCGCGAAGGCATCGGCGGTGGCGCCGGCAAAACCCGCGATCACATCACCCTTGCCCAGACGCCGAACCTTCTTGGCGTTGGACTTCGCCACGGTGGCGCCCATCGTCACCTGGCCATCGCCCGCGATCACGACCTTGCCGCCTTTGCGGACGGACAGGATGGTTGTCATGAAAATTCTCCCGCAACTCGTAAGGGTTTGCTCCCGAACCCGTGTGGCATTTAGGGTGCCATATGCCCCGCCGCAATGAAGCTTGTTAAGAAATAAGGCAGCGGAAGCGGCCCGTTAAGCTTTGATGCCTATGCTTTACGCTTGGCTTTACGTTTGCCTGGGCCTCTTGATATAGCGACGGAAAGACCTGAGAGTTTAACCATGCGCACCGCCACCATCGACCGCAAGACCCGCGAAACGGAGATTTCCGTCTCGCTCGATCTCGACGGCACCGGCGAATACGATATCGACACCGGCATCGGGTTTCTCGACCACATGCTGGAAAGCTTCTCGCGCCATTCGGCCATCGATCTGAAGGTCCGCGCGCAAGGCGATCTGCATGTCGATTTCCACCACACCACCGAAGACACCGGCATCGTCATCGGCCAGGCGGTGAAGCGTGCGCTGGGCGACATGGCCGGCATCACGCGCTTTGCCTCCATCGACATTCCGATGGACGAAACACTGACGCGCGCCGCCATCGACATTTCGGGCCGTCCCTATTTCGTGTGGAAGGTGAATTTCACGCGCGCCAAATTGGGCGAGATGGACACCGAACTTTTCCGCGAATGGTTCCAGGCCTTCGCGCAGAATGCGGGCGTGTGTCTGCATGTGGAAAATCTCTACGGCGACAACAATCACCACATTGTCGAGAGCTGTTACAAAGCCACCGCGCGCGTGTTGCGCGCGGCCATGGTGGTGGACGAGCGCATCGAAGGCCAAGTGCCTTCGACCAAAGGCAGCCTCGGCGACTGATCATCTTTTTGCGCATTGTGTGGGGACGCATGTCTGCGAGAGGGTTGTTGAAGGAACAAAGCGGCAACGAATCGCGCGTTATCGAGATGCGTGATGACGACATCGTTGTTGAAGCCATTCGTGTAGAGGACGTTCCCGATGAGGAACGCCGCCGCGTCACCATCTCCTACAACGCGATGGATGTGTGCCGCGGCGTGTCGCGCCTGCTCATGCAGCAGGGCTATTCGCCCATCGCGGAGTTCAAGCTCTCCAACCATCGCCGCATGGATGTTGCGGCCGTAGCGGATGACGGCACGATGCTCGGGGTGGAGATCAAAGTGTCAGTGGCGGATTTAAAGGCCGATGACAAATGGCCCGAGTACCTGCCCTATTGCGATCTGTTCTTCTTCGCCGTGCATCCGGATTTTCCGCAACATCTTCTGCCGCCCGAATGCGGATTGATCGTGGCCGACAAATATGGCGGCGCGATCATTCGCCCGGCGCGCCGCATGACGCTGCATGCTTCGCGACGCCGCGCGGTGACATTGCGCTTCGCCAAACAAGCCGCCGACCGCTTGGCCCGCGTGTTTGACCCGAACGGGTATTGATCGGCCGCAGCTAAACCCTCTCCACCATGGCCGGGCTTGAGGCGGCCATGGTGAGATTGATACCTACTTCAGCAAATCGTCGAGAGCCGTCTCGAACGCATTCACATCCACGCTGAACCACTCGCGGCCATCGCCCTTGCCGCCGACGAACCCGCGATAAATTTGCCCGCGCGATTTCGCCAGCAGGAAATACGTGTTCTTCACTTTGTTCGACGGAAACAACTCCAGCACACGCGCGCCATCGGGCGAGAACAAAATGTTGGTCATGCCTGCGCCATGCGGCCCCACCACAACACTCGCGGACGCAAACAGCGCAGCTTGATCGCGTAGAGATAACAAACCCGGCGCGACAATCTCGAACCCGCGCGCTTTCAGAACGGGCAACAACGCATCTTCGTTCGTCACGCGCCGCTTTTTCGTATCCGAGCGCGTCACATAGATTCGCCGCGATGGCGTCGTGTCAGGAAGGCGCAAACCTTCCAGCACCAGCGAGCGTAGAAATGCCGTCACTTCGCGGCTGGCCCAGGTACGTTTGATCGGCTGGAAATCGTCGATGTGATAGAGGCGCGGAAAGCGCCAGCGCTGCCCTTGCGGAATCGCGTCATACGAAATGTTCGGATAGCGCTCGGCCAGCGCGCGATAAATCTCGCGTTGGAAATCCGGCAGATCGTCATTGGTGACGATCACCAATTTTTCGCGGCCCAGCGCGAAGTGATTCAGCAAATAATAAAGCCGCGGCAGCCGGTCGAACAGGAAGTGGAAAAAATGCGCGTGCCCGCGATACGAACCCACCATGTTGATGTAGTTCGCTTCGCGTTTCGCCACCGGGCGTGACGGCATCGTGCGGAAATCGTGATAGGTGGGAAAATCGCGCGCACCGCGAATGGCCAGCACCGCCTCGCGCGTCTCATCCACCACCGCACCCGTGGGCCCGAGGATCGCCACGTTATCCAGCGCGATCAGCGCCACGTCGCGGGTGATCTCAGGAGGCACCGCATCGGGCAGCTTGGCGGCGAATTCGGCTTCCGCCGCATCCAGTTCCAAAGTCTGCGTCTCGCGCCAATGCTCAGCTTGGCCGACATCGACCATCGGCACGACGCGCTCGTAGAACGGCATGACGGCCCGCATCACCGGGCTCGCCCGCGTCAGGCTGCGGCCGATCAAAAAGTGCAAATAGCGCGCGGAGAATTTCTTAACGGCCATAAGGCCAGTCTTCGCGAAAAAGAGGGTTTCGGCAAATCCGGCGGGTTTCGCAAATCCGCCAGCGCGTGCTAGCAAACGCGAGACTTAAAAACGGGCCGGACGGGAAATTGGTCAACGTCATCTGCACCAAATGGGGCGATCTTTACTCGCCCGAATACGTCAACAAGCTGTACGGCATGGTGGCGCGCAATCTCAAGCGCCCGTTCCGGTTCGTCTGCGTCACCGACGATCCGCGCGACGGCATCCGGCCGGAAGTCGAAATCATTCCCATGCCGCGCATCGACCTGCCCGAGCGCCAGCGTAACTGGCCCTGGCGCAAAGTGTCGCTGTTCGCACCGCAAATCGGCGATCTCGAAGGCGTCACGCTGTTTCTCGATCTGGATATCCTGATCGTCGGCGGGCTCGACGTGTTCTTCGACTATCCCGGCGAGTTCTGCGTCATCGAAAACTGGACACAGCCCGGATCGAAGATCGGCAACACCTCGGTCTATCGCTTCGTGGTCGGCGCGCATGCCGATCTCTACGAACATTTCATGCGCGATCCACAGACAATCGTGAACACCTACAACAACAGCCAGACCTTCATCTCGCGCTATCTCGGCGAGACGATGACCTATTGGCCGGCCGAGTGGGTGAAGAGCTTTAAGGTGCATTCGGTGCCGCCGTTTTTGTTGCGGCCGTTCGTGACCCCGAAGATGCCGGAAGGCGTGCGCATCATCGCGTTTCCCGGCGATCCGAAAATGCCCGACGCGGCACAAGGCAAATGGCCCGGCGGCCCGCACAAATTCATCCGCCGCACACCGTGGATCGACGACCACTGGCGCGAGTAGTCGCGCCCTAGCGACTCAATAGAAATCGCGGCAAATTTATCTTAAGATCGAACGCGGTCTTTGAATCTTCTTCGACCTTAGATGGCAAACGCAGGCGATGTGTGGCGGCGCCATTTTTTAGTGTGCGCGGCGCAAAAGGAGACGCTTATGCAGCAAGTCCTACAACGCTTTCTCAGAGACTCGTCGGGCGCCACCGCCATTGAGTACGGCCTCATCGCCTGCGGGATCGCCGCTGCCATTGTCGCCGCCGTGCAGACATTGGGCACTTCGATCAACACAACCCTCTACGGGTCGGTGAACACGGCGATGAGCGGCTAGCGAGAAAATTCTCGCTTTAGGAATCGCCGTCAGTCGAATCATCTTGGAGATACATATCCAACGACAGATCGATTTTCAGGTCCGCCAGACGGGCAAGCAGTTCGCAATCGAAAACATCGCCGCTATTCCCGTCGAAGAACCAGCCGATGAAAAATTCGGCACGGCCGCCTTCCGCGCGAAGACGGTGCAAGAATTCGCGATGAGGCAAGAGATCATCGAGCAGTCGTTCAAGTGCTGAAGTCACTTCTTGACCGGCGACGCCGCTATCGTCGCTGCGCCACTCACCTTCAGCGATTGTGCTGCTGGTCCAATACGAGTGCCCCCACAGACCCTCAAGGGCTCGCCCCGCAGGTGTCGTTCGCGGCATGCCGAATTGCCAAACTCGTTTCGGCTGCAAACCCAAATGCGAGGTGATTTCCGCAGGATCAATCGACGGATGCCGGAAACGGAGACTGATCCTATATCGGTAGTTCAACGCGGGCTACGTTTCGCCAGAATCCGCTGCAGCGTACGGCGATGCATGTTCAGCCGCCGCGCCGTTTCCGAAACATTGTGGCCGCAGAGTTCGTACACACGCTGAATATGCTCCCAGCGCACGCGATCGGCTGACATCGGATTTTCAGGAGGCTGCGGTTTGCCGCCCGGAGGGGCCAGCAGCGCGCCCAGAATATCGTCGGCATCGGCCGGCTTGGAGAGGTAATCCACCGCGCCGAATTTCACCGCCGCCACGGCGGTGGCGATGTTGCCGAAGCCGGTGAGCACCACCACGCGCGCCGAAGGGCGCTTCTCGTGCAACGTTTCCACCACGTCCAGGCCGTTGCCGTCATCGAGCTTCAAATCGATCACCGCGTAGGCGGGCGGCTTGTCCGAGGCGATGGCAATGCCTTCGCGCACCGTTTCCGCGATCAGCACCTCAAACCCGCGCGATTGCATGGCGCGCGCCAACCGTTCGCGGAACGGCCGGTCGTCGTCGCAGATCAGAAGCGTTTTCTCTTCCGTGGGGATTTCGCGCTGGCTCATACGAAGAAGCTCTCTCGGGTGAAATCAGTCAGGGGTGACCCCAAACGAACCGGGGCGAAATAAATACCCCCCACGTCAAGAAATGTCGCCTTCTTCCTGGAGGTTCCACAAATCCCTCCAGGACTTACGCTTCCTTGTTGGGGGCGGTTTCGCCGTCAATGGCGCCCTTGGGCCATACCACCCGCACCAGCGCGCCGCCATCGGGCGCATTGCGGGCCGAAACGCTCGCCCCGGTCTGCTCCAGCAGAGTCTTGGCAATGAAGAAGCCCAGGCCCATGCCCTCCTGGTGGTCGCGTTCGGCCAGATCCTTCACGGTCGTCTTCGCCCGCGGCCGTGAGGTGACATACGGATCGCCGATCCGCTCGAGGATTTCCGGCGAGAAGCCGGGGCCGTCATCGATCACGTCCACAGTGATCGATTTCGCATCCCACCGCGCCACGAGGCGGATTTTCTCCACCGCGAAATCGGTGGCGTTCTCCACCAGATTGTTCAGGCCATAGGAAACTTCCGGCACCCGCCACACTTTCGGGGCCGTGCCGGCTTGCGCCTCGATCACGATCTCCAGATCCAGGCCGCGATGCGGCTCGGCGATATCGTCCAGCAACGCGCCGAGCGGCAGATGATTCGTGGCGCCGATCACCGCATCGTCGGGCTGCGCCAACCGCGTGAGAATTTTCCGGCAGCGTTCGGCCTCGGCCCGCAGCAGAAGAAAATCCTCGGCATGCGGCGCATCGGGTGGCGTCTCGCGCGCCAGCTCATGCGCCACCACCGCGATGGTGCCGAGCGGCGTGCCCAGCTCATGTGCGGCAGCCGCAGCCAACGCGCCCAGCGCCGCCAAGCGATCGGCCCGCGCCAACGCAAGCTGCGTGGCCGACAACGCATCCGCCATGCGCGTGGATTCGCTCGCCGTGCGATACGCGTAGATGGAGGTGAATCCCATGCCCGCGATCAGCGACGCCCAGATGCCGAACACATACATCGGCGGCAGCGTGAACACTTCATCGGGCCGCCACGGCAAGGGCCGATGAAATTCCACCAGAAACGAAATCGCCACAAAGGCGATGGTCGCCAGCAACAGCGTGTCGGCAAGTTCGAGCGTGGCCGCCGAGATCACGACAGGGGCCACGAACAATAGCGAGAACGGATTGGTGACGCCCCCCGTGAGATAAAGCAACGCTGCGAGTTGCAGAATGTCATAGGCGAGAAACGCGGTGGCTTCGCGCGCATGCAGACGCCGCGTCGCCGGGTAGGCAACCGACAGCGCCAGATTCAAAATCGCGCTCGCCCCGATGGCCGTGGCGCACAGCGTGAGCGGCAATGCGTAGCCGAGGCCGAAATAGACCAGGATCAGCGCGGTCGATTGGCCGATCACCGCCATCCAGCGCAGATTGTTCAACGTACCGAGGCGCACACGCCCGCGCGCGGTCGGGAACATCATCTCGGTGTTGCGGCTACCCCTGGACGAAATCGCGGCGTCGGAATTGGTCATGGGACGAACGATAGGATTGCCGAACGATTGCGACAACCCGCGCGGTCACCTCTCACCCGATTTCTCTCACCGCTACCGCGGCGAGAGAAACCACCCTCTCCCTCAACGGGAGAGGGGAAAGATTGCGGCATATCCGTCAAAAGTGGTCCTGGTGAATCTGCCACTAGCCTATCCGGGTTCCCCTCTCCCCTTG
Organism: uncultured Alphaproteobacteria bacterium; assembly: GCA_903928515.1. Classification (GTDB taxonomy): domain Bacteria; phylum Pseudomonadota; class Alphaproteobacteria; order Micropepsales; family Micropepsaceae; genus CAIYRG01. Next base: position 15,871 of record CAIYRG010000318.1, read on the forward strand.
AGGGAGAGGGCGGTTGATCTTGTCCGCTGCAAATCAGCGACTAGATCAACCGGGTGAGGGGTGATTTCTTACAATGCTGTCGCTTGGCCCCGCTCCGCCTCGCCGCTAATCTCCGCCGCCCCAGGAACGGCCCACAATAAGAACAACCACAATGGACACGCGCACACCCACAACGCTGGAAAACAGCGCGGCCGCCACGGATGCCGTGATCGCCGTGGAGAAGCTCGTCAAAACCTATGACGGCGGCATCGTCGCGGTGGACGGCATTTCCTTCAGCGTGCCGAAACGTTCGTTCACCGCATTGCTCGGCGGCAATGGCGCGGGCAAGACCACCACCATCGCGATGCTGCTCGGCCTTGTGCGCCCCAATTCCGGGCGCATCACCATCGAGGGCAAGGATCTGGCGCGCTGCCCGCGCGAAATTCTGGCGCGGATGAATTTCCAGAGCCCCTATGCCGATCTGCCGCGCCGCCTGACGGTGAAACAGAATCTTTCCATCTACGGCAAGCTGTATGGCGTGCGGAAAATTGCCGAGCGCATCGCCGAGCTTGCGCACGAACTCGATCTCGAAGCGCTTCTCAATCGTCCGCTCGGCGATCTCTCCGCCGGACAGCGCACGCGCGCCGGATTGGCCAAAGCCTTCATCAACAAACCGCGCGTCATCCTGCTGGACGAACCCACCGCATCCCTCGATCCCGACACCGCCGATTGGGTGCGAACGTTCCTCGCGCGTTACGCACACGACGAAGACGCGACGTTTCTCATCGCCTCGCACAACATGTTCGAGGTCGAGCGGCTTTGCGACAACGTGCTGATGATGCGCCAAGGCGCCATCGTCGATTCCGGCTCACCGCAATCGCTGATCGAACGCTATGGCCGCACGACATTGGAAGAAGTCTTCCTGGATGTGGCACGGGCCCATCGCAATGAAGGCGCGCCGCTATGAGCAGCACCCACGACATGATTTTTGACTCTGGCACGCCGCGCCGCATCGCGGCTGTGGTGGAACGCCATTGGTATTTGATCGGCGGCTCGTGGCCGCGCTTCCTCGATCTTTGTTACTGGCCGCTGGTGCAGATGGTGCTGTGGGGATTCATCCAGCAATTCATGGCGAGCCAATCGGGATATTTCGCCGCCGGTGCCGGCATGTTCTTAGGTGCCGTGATGCTGTGGGACACGCTGTTCCGCGGCCAGATCGGCTTTTCGATTTCGTTCTTCGAGGAAATCTATTCGCGCAATCTCGGCCATCTGCTGGCCACACCACTCAGCCCCGGCGAATACATCGTGTCGTTGATGGTCACGAGCCTGCTGCGCACATCGCTCGGTCTCTTCCCCTCCACGCTGCTCGCCATCTGGTTCTTCGGATTCAACATCTACAGCCTGGGTCTGGCGCTGGGCGCGTTCTACGCCAGCCTCATCATCTTCGGCTGGAGCGTGGGATTGGTCGTGTCGGGCCTCGTGCTGCGTTATGGCCTGGGCGCGGAAGGCTTCGCCTGGGCTTTGCTGTTTGCCGTGGCACCCATCTGCGGCGTGTACTATCCCGTGAGCATCCTGCCGCACTGGCTCCAACTGTTCAGCGCCATCCTTCCGGCGTCTTACATTTTCGAAGGGATGCGCGACATCGTGCTGAACAGAACGCTGCATCCGCAATTGCTGTTGATCGCAGGCGCTCTAAATGCGCTATGGCTGGCGGCCGGTGTCGCGGCTTTCTACGCCTTCTACAACAAGGCGCGCGACCGGGGCATGCTGCTGCAACTGGGCGAATGAGCCTTAAGGCACCGATGATGAAACAGAAATATCTGCCGCTTCTGCTGATCCTGCTTGTCGCTGCCATCGCGACCGGCGCGTTTCTCTGGCGTCTGGGCGATCAGAAGGTGGCCACTATCGTGCCCTCGCCCACCGATATCGAGCCGCAGGTCGCGGTCGGTGGTCCGTTCTCGCTCGTCGATCAGCACGGCAAAGCGGTCAACGATCTCGATTATCGCGGCAAATACATGATGGTGTTCTTCGGCTTCACCTATTGCCCCGATGTCTGCCCGACGACGCTTTCCGTCATGGATGCCGTGTTCGAGAAGCTGGGGGCTCAGGCCGACAAAGTCGTGCCGATCTTCATCACCATCGATCCGATGCGCGACACGCCGGAGGAGTTGAAGAATTATCTCGATGCCTTCGGGCCGCGCTTCGTCGGCCTCACCGGAACCGACGCGCAAATCACAGCCGCCGCGAAAGCCTATCGCGTCTATTACAAGAAGCACGATGTTCAAGGTGGCGATTACACCTTCGACCATTCGAGCATCATCTATCTGATGGGCAGTGACGGAAAATTCCTGACGAACTATTCCCTCGACCAAGGCCCGGATTTCATCGCCGCCGATCTGGCCAAGCGGTTGAAGAGCTAGCTCGCTCTAGATCTCCCAAAACAAAACACCGTCATGGCCCGCCTAGTGCGGGCCACCTAGGTGACGCGGGTTAGAAGGCGAACGTCTTCGCACCATTCCGTCCACCGTCGCTCTCAATGTTCAACTGGGTGGCCCGCACTAGGCGGGCCATGACGGTGGGTAATCGAAATACAAGCTGGGCCGGCCGCGTTTCACGCGGCCAATCAATCAACCTTTGGCGGGCGGGATTTGTTCTCTCGAAACTGTCAGCGGCGAAGCCAATTAGAGAGAAGGCGCGCTAAGTCCCGCTTGCAAATGCGCGGCCATCAGCGTGTTGCGCATCAAGCACGCAATCGTCATCGGCCCGACGCCGCCCGGCACCGGCGTGATCGCACCGGCGCGCTCCATGGCTGCTGCGAAATCAACATCGCCGACCAGCTTCGGTTTGCCGCCCGGCACATCGACACGGTTGGTGCCGACATCAATCACGGTCGCGCCTTCTTTGATCCAATCGCCCTTGACGATCTCGGGCTTGCCGATGGCCGCAACGATAATATCGACTTGCCGCGCAATCGACGGCACTTCGCGCGTGCGCGAATGCGCCACCGTCACGGTGCAATTTTCCTGGATGAGCAATTGCGCCATCGGCTTGCCGACGATTTCGGAACGGCCGATGACCAGCGCGCGCAGGCCGCTCATGTCGCCGAGCGTATCCTTCAAAAGCAGAATGCAGCCCAACGGCGTGCACGGCACGAGGCCGTGATGAATGTCATACTCGCCATTCGAAAGCCGCCCGACATTCAGCGGATGAAAACCGTCGACATCTTTCAACGGGTCGATAGCAGCCAGCACGCGCTTGGCATCGATATGCGCAGGCAACGGCATCTGCACCAGGATGCCGGACACCGACGCATCGCCGTTGAGCTGCGCGATCTCGGCCAGCAATTGCGCTTCGCTGGTGGTCTCGGGCAAACGCATGTCGAAGGCGTGGAAACCCACCTCGCGCGCCGCCTTGCCTTTGGCCGCGACATACACAGCACTGGCGGAATCCTCGCCCACCAGAATCACAGCCAAGCCCGGAACGATGCCGTGGCTGGATTTCAGGGACGCTGCGGAGGACGCGATGGCCCCGCGCAGTTGGGCTGCGTGGATTTTGCCGTCGATGATGCGGGCGGTCACTGCAACTCTCCGATACCATTCAATCGAGCGGTGAGTAGCGCCGGATCGCCTTTCGCGTCCACAAGTTTTCGCCGCGCGTTCGCGCCTCTCGCGATCGTCAACCGTGACGTTCCGACGGAAAGCGCTTTTGAGAGAATTTCCAAGAGCGCATCATTGGCTTGGCCATCCACAGGTGCACAGCGCACCTTTACCTTCAAAGCCAATTGATCGCCGTCACGTATCCAACCCTCGATGTGATCCTTGCCTGCTTTTGGTGCAACTAAGACCGCAAAGCTAACGCCGTCAGCACGCGCCGTGATCATCGCCTATTCAATAATAGACGAGAAGGTTCCCAATAAA
>CAIYRG010000319.1 GCA_903928515.1 uncultured Alphaproteobacteria bacterium
ACGAGCAGTCGTTGTTCGTAGACTTCAGTCGATGCCTTGACGGTACCGATGTCAGCTATTGCCTGATTAAGCTTGAGCGCGATTCCATCGTCACGCTTGATGTCATCGGTGCTGCGCGCTTCAATGGCGCGGTCGATCAGCGTTTTGGGGGCCGTCAGCACATCGGTCAATTGTGCCTGAGCAAGGCTCGTAAGGCCGAATGTTACAGATGCGCATAAAAGAACGCGCATACTGACGCGCCGGTAAGTCTTCCAACTGAACATTTCCGCCCCTTCCGACGACGTGCGTATGAACCTGGTATGGCCTGCACACCAGTAAAAATACTCCAAAAATGCCTGAAAATTCATCGGTTAAACAAGAAATAACGAACCAATGCCGCTGCTCGTCGTTAACTGACACCAGACAATAGCGTAGTAAAAGATGAATCTCGATCTCGCCGTCATCGGTAATTCAATCCTCAGCGCATTGATTGACAAGCGCGGGCGCGTCGTCTGGTCCTGCTTTCCGCGGCCGGATGGCGATCCTGTGTTTTGTGCCCTGCTCGATCCCGTCGAGCCCGGCGCAGGTGTATTCGAAGTCGAAGTGCTTGATTGCGTTGCCGACAAGCAAGAATACCTAGGCAGCACCGCGATTCTAGTAACGACACTGACTGACCGCAACGGCGGACAGGTTCGGATCACCGATTTCATGCCACGCTACAGACACTACGATCGCATTTTCCGGGCGGGCATTTTGGTCCGCAAGATCGAGCCGTTAGCCGGTACGCCGCATGTTCGCATTCGGGTGCGTCCGCGTTTCGACAACGGCATGACCGTGCCGACCATGACTCATGGCAGCAATCATATCCGTTACATCGGCACGGATATGGTGTTGAGGCTCACCACCGACGCGCCACTGACTTATGTCCTAGAAGAGCATGCTTTCCTGCTCGACAGCACCGTCACGTTGATGCTTGGCCCGGATGAACCGGTCGCTGGATCACTGGCCGGCATCGCCAATGAATTCCTCGAGCGGACGAACGAGTATTGGCTCGAATGGGTGCGCTATCTGTCGGTTCCGTTCGAATGGCAGGACGCCGTCATTCGCGCCGCGATCACGCTCAAGCTCTGCAGCTATGAGGAAACCGGAGCGATCCTCGCAGCACTAACCACCTCCATCCCAGAAGCACCCGATACTGCACGCAACTGGGATTATCGCTTCTGCTGGCTGCGCGACGCTTACTTCGTCGTCCAGGCACTCAATCGCCTCGGCGCCACCCGGACGATGGAAGACTTCATTCGCTATATCACCAACGTCGCCGCACTCGACTTCGGCGGCAACATACGACCGGTTTACGGCTTAGTACCTGCCGATAATCTTGAGGAGCGCGTCGCGCCCGCTCTAAAGGGTTATCGTGGCATGGGACCGGTCAGGATCGGCAATATGGCCAGCGAGCAGGTCCAGAACGATAGCTACGGCAGCATCGTGCTGGCGAGCGCGCAAATGTTCTTTGATCATCGTTTGCCGCACCCAGGCGATCGCCCCCTGTTCGATCGGCTAGAAAAACTCGGCGAGCATGCCGCCAAAGTCGCACTGGAACCCGATGCCGGTTTATGGGAGTTCCGCACACGCCAGTCGATACATACCCATTCTGTAGTGATGTGCTGGGCCGCCTGCGACAGGCTTTCAAAGATCGCAACCATCCTCAGATTGGATGAACGCGCTACGTATTGGCAGCAACATGCGCAACGGCTTCATAAGGTTGTTCTGGAGAAGGCTTGGAATCCGAAGCGTAACTCCTTCGTCTCGACTTTCGATGGTGAAGACCTCGACGCCAGCCTGTTGTTGCTTCACGAGGTTGGCTTCATTCATGCTGATGATCCCCGATTTATCGGGACGGTCGATGCGGTGACGCAGGACCTGCGGCGCGGAGACCATATTCTGCGCTATGCCGTTCCTGATGATTTCGGCTTGCCTCATACTTCATTCACTGTGTGTACGTTCTGGTACATCACCGCACTGGCCGCGATCGGACGCCGCGAGGAAGCACGCACCCTGTTCGAAGGCGTGCTGGCCTGCCGCAATCACCTCGGCCTGCTGTCCGAAGATATCGCCACCGCAACCGGCGAGTTG
>CAIYRG010000320.1 GCA_903928515.1 uncultured Alphaproteobacteria bacterium
CCTTAGGGATTCGGTTTTAGTCGCCCCATGAGCGGAGCGGACCCACAGACTATTGCAAAACGTGTGGCCGCAATGCGAGCGCTGGATTACGTCCGCGACGGAATGAAGCTGGGGCTGGGCTCCGGTTCCACCGCCGAGATTTTCGTGGAGGTGCTGGCCGAGCGGGTGGGGGCAGGGCTCTCCATCGTGGGAACCGCCACATCCCAGCGGACGGCCGACAAGGCTCTGGGCTTGGGCATCAAATTGTTCGAGCTGGACGAACTGGGCGCGCTCGACGTGACCATCGACGGAACCGACGAGACCGACGCCGAATTCAACCTCATCAAGGGCGGCGGCGGCGCGTTGCTGCGCGAGAAGATCGTCGCCTCCGCGTCGCGGGAAATGATCGTCATCGTCGACGACACCAAGCTGGTCGCTTCCCTGGGGAAGTTTCCCCTTCCCATCGAAGTCATACCTTTCGGCCATATTACCACCGCGCGGCGCGTCGCCGCCGTGGCGAACGAGCTGGGCAAGCCGAACCTCGTGCCGAAGCAGCGCATGAAGGACGGCGCGCCTTATCGCACCGACAGCGGCAATTACATCTACGATTGCCCATTCGAGCGCATTGCCGATCCGAGGCTTCTGGCCCTGGCGCTTTCCTCGATCCCTGGCATCGTGGAGCACGGCCTATTCATTGGCCTGGCCAAGCGCGTGATCCTGGCAGGCGCTGGTGGCGCTAAGGTTCTGGAACTTTGATCATGCGCTCAAGCAGCGAACCGGTAGCGCACATATGAGTTTTGACTACGACTTGTTCGTTATCGGGGCGGGCTCCGGCGGCGTGCGCTCGACGCGCATGGCCAGCCAGGCGGGCGCGAAAGTCGCTATCGCCGAAGAGAGCCGCTTCGGCGGCACCTGCGTGATCCGCGGCTGTATCCCCAAGAAGCTGTTCGTGTACGCCAGCCACTTCACCGACGATTTCGAAGATGCGGCTGGCTATGGTTGGACCGTCGGGGCGACGCAGTTCGATTGGCCGACCTTGATCGCCAACAAGGACAAGGAAATCGACCGGCTCGAAGGGCTGTAACGCAAGACGTTGGAGAATGCGGGCGCGGCGATCTTCCAGGATCGCGCGATTCTAAAAGATGCGCACACCGTGCATCTGGTGCGCGAGAACCGCGACGTCACCGCGAAAACCATTCTGGTTGCGACGGGTGGTAAGCCTTCGCGCGCCGGTGTGCAGCATTCGGATTGCTGCATCACGTCGGACGAAGCGTTCTATCTGGAGAAGCTGCCCAAGAGCATCGTCATCGCCGGTGGCGGTTATATCGCACTGGAATTCGCACACATCTTCCATGGCCTCGGTGTCGATGTAACTGTGGTGTGCCGCCAGCCGAAAATCTTGCGCGGCTTCGACGAAGATCTGCGCGACGCGCTGAAGGAGTCGATGCAGAAACGCGGCATCCGCGTGATTCCGCACACCACGTTCAAGGAATGTCGCTTTAGGGGAAAACAGATTGAAGCCGTGATGTCGAGCGGCGACGTATTGCACGCCGATCAAGTGCTGCTTGCGTTGGGCCGTGACCCGCACACCAAGGATCTTGGTTTGAAAGCCGCCGGCGTGCACGTCGATAAGCGCGGCGCCATCATTGTCGATCAGTATTCGCAGACGAGCGTGCCCAGCATCTATGCCATCGGTGACGTTACGGGGCGCAAAGAACTGACGCCGGTCGCCATTCACGAAGCCATGTGTTTCGTGAAAACCGTGTTCAACGGTGTGCCGTCGTCGCCCGATTACGAGATGATCGCGACGGCGGTGTTCACCCAGCCGGAAGTCGGCACGGTGGGTCTGATGGAATCCGAGGCGCTTGAATTCGGGCACTCCATCGATGTTTACAAATCCTCGTTCCGTCCATTGAAGCACACGCTTTCGGGCCGCGACGAGAGGATGATGATGAAGCTGATCGTGGATTCCGCGAACGACAAGGTTCTCGGTTGTCACATCTTTGGGCCCGATGCGGGGGAGATGGTGCAGCTTGTGGCCATCGCCATGAAGATGGGCGCCACCAAAGCCCAGTTCGATTCCACGATCGCGGTGCACCCCACCATGGCGGAAGAGTTGGTCACGATGCGGACCAAGAGCTATTCGAAGACACCGGGCTAACAACCGAGCCTGTCACGGCCCGCAAAAGCGGGCCGCCCAACCGGGCGTAGAGCTCTTCCGATAAAAACCAACGTGCGCCATTTGGATGGCCCGCTGTGGCGGGCCATGACAGGAGTGGTGTGGATGAATAGTCGAGAAAGAAGTCCCACCCGCGCCGGTACGAAGCTCTACGAGGGGCGCGTCAAGCATGCGCGCCGGCGCGAGGGTACGGGACTCAAAGAACGCAAATCAGCCAAATGATGCGAACGCGTAAGGCAACCGTCAGGAGGCTTTTCGTCCCGATATGTCCGGCGGTTCTTTCGCCACCGTGACCTGTGACAAATTAGGCGTAAGGCATTGCCTTGTGGTTAAAGAGGCGCACACGCGATTAACGATTAGTCCCTGAAACCATTCGCCTTTTTGGCGCAAAGACGCGCGACGCGGGTTTAAACCACGTAGCCCACTCGGGAAATCCTTGGCGATTCCGGGGGCATCGCCTATATCCGCCTCATAGCAGCTTAGGAGGCCACTTTGGCCGAGACTTGGACCCCGCAGAGTTGGCGCAGCAAGACCGCGAAGCACATTCCGGACTATCCGGATCAGGCTGCGCTCGCGGCCGTTGAAGAGAAGCTGAAATCCTATCCGCCGCTCGTGTTCGCCGGTGAAGCCCGCAATCTGCGGGCATCCCTGGGTCAAGTGGCCGAAGGCAAGGCTTTCCTCCTCCAAGGCGGGGACTGCGCCGAAAGCTTCGCGGAATTCCACCCCAACAACATCCGCGACACGTTCCGCGTGATCCTGCAGATGGCGGTGGTGCTTACCTTTGCCGGTGCGTTGCCTGTGGTGAAGGTTGGCCGTATCGCTGGTCAGTTCGCCAAACCGCGTTCGGAACCCACCGAGACGCAGAACGGCGAAACGCTCACCTCCTATCGCGGCGACAACATCAACGGCATCAACTTCGATGCCGGTGTCCGCATGCCCGATCCGCAGCGCCTCATGCAGGCCTATGGCCAGTCGGCGGCGACGCTGAACCTGCTGCGCGCGTTCGCGTCAGGCGGTTACGCCGATCTGCACAATGTGCATCGCTGGGTGCTGGGCTTCGTCAACGACGCGCCGGCGAGCGAGCTTTACGAGGCGATGGCGCAGCGGATCAGTGAATCGCTGGCGTTCATGGCAGCGTGCGGCATCACTTCGGATACCGCGCCGCAACTGCGCACGACCGATTTCTACACCAGCCACGAAGCGCTGCTGCTCGGCTACGAGCAGGCGATGACGCGCGTCGATTCCACCAGCGGCGATTGGTACTCGACTTCGGCGCACATGCTGTGGATCGGTGATCGCACGCGTCAGCCGGATGGCGCGCATGTGGAATATTGCCGTGGCGTGAAGAACCCGCTGGGCCTGAAATGCGGTCCGTCGCTGGCGACCGACGATCTGCTGAAGCTGTTGGATATTCTGAACCCGGAAAACATCGCGGGCCGCGTGACGCTGATCTGCCGTTTCGGCGCGGATAAGGCGGCCGAGCATTTGCCGAAGCTGCTCCGCACCGTGACCCGCGAAGGGCGCAAGGTCGTGTGGTCTTGCGACCCCATGCACGGGAACACGATCAAAGCGAGCTCGGGCTACAAGACGCGCCCGTTCGACCGCGTGTTGAAGGAGGTTCAAACCTTCTTCGAAGTGAATCGGGCGGAAGGAACGCATGCCGGCGGCATCCATTTGGAACTGACCGGACAGAATGTGACCGAATGTGTTGGTGGGGCTCAGGCCATCACCGACGGAGACCTTTCGGATCGCTACCACACGCATTGCGACCCGCGCTTGAACGCCAGCCAAGCCTTGGAATTGGCGTTCCAGCTGGCGGAAGGCTTGCGCGCGGAACGGCAAGGCACGCCGGCGCCGCTCGCCTTCGCATCGATGCGCTGAGTATCAGCTTCTAAAACGCGCAAATTTTGTGCAGACGCCGCGGCATGTGCCGCGGCGTTTTCGCGCCAGCGCCGCGCTTGCCGCGGCGTTTTCGCGTTTGACGTGCGCTGCCGCGAGCACGAACATTCCGGCGGATCTCCTCCGCCGGGTTTAGCCAGCACGCATGGATATTCTCGGCTCTCCCACACGCAACCTCGTTTCCGTGGCCATTTACATGGCTGCGATCCTGTTGCTGGAAACGCTGGCCTATAAAGTGGCCGGGTGGAGCACGCTGGATGCGTTCTACATGGTGGTGCTGACGCTGTGGTCGGTCGGCTACCAGGAAGTCCGCCCCATCGACACCGGCTATCTGCATCTCGTCACGATCTCGACCATCATTCTGGGCTGCACCGGAATGATTTTCTTCACCGGCGCGCTCGTGCAATTCTTTACCGTCACCCAATTGCAGCAGCTTTTTGGATTGAGGCGCGTGCAAAGCGAAATCGACAAACTCACGAACCACGTCATCATCTGCGGCTACGGCCGTATCGGCGTGATGCTGGCCAAAGGCCTGAAAAGCGGCGGCGCGCCATTCGTGGTGCTGGAGCAGAACGAAGGCCGAGCCGCCCAAGCGCGCGACGCTGGATATTTGTGCGTGCTGGGCGATGCCACCAATGAGGATGCGCTGCGCACCGCAGGGATAGACCAGGCACGGCTTCTGGCCACCGTGCTGCCCAACGATGCCCTGAACATCTTCATCACGCTGACCGCCCGCAGCCTGAACAAGCAGATCGAGATCATCGCGCGGGGCGAAATGCCCAGCACCGAGAGCAAGCTCTTTCAGGCCGGGGCCACGCGCGTGGTCTTGCCCACCCATATCGGGGCGGAGCGGATCACCGAGATGATCCTGTTTCCCGAAACCGCCCGCTTCATTCGCGGCTCCGAACGGATGCAGGATTTGGAGCGGTCCTTGCGCAATCTGGGTTTGGACATCGAGGTGGTGATCGTGCCGGAGAAGGGCGCCCTCACTGGTTTGACCATCGAAGAAGTGGAGCGGCGCGTCCAAGGCGCCTTCTTCATCGTCCAACTCAACCGGCGCGATGGCGACGCCATAACCC
>CAIYRG010000321.1 GCA_903928515.1 uncultured Alphaproteobacteria bacterium
CATGCAGCCTACCAACACGCTGCATCTCGGCAATTATCTCGGCGCGCTCAAGAACTGGGTGCGGATGCAGAACGAGATGCCGTGCCTGTTCTGCGTGGTGGACATGCACGCCGTCACGCAAGACGTGGGGTACGGCCACCCTTCCGAATTGACGCAAGCCACGCGCGAAGTTGCCGCTGCCTATATCGCGGCCGGCGTGGACCCGTCGAAGACGCCGATCTTCAACCAAAGCCAAGTGCCTGAACATGCGGAGCTGGCGTGGATTTTCAATTGCGTGGCGCGGCTCGGCTGGCTCGACCGCATGACGCAGTTCAAAGAGAAATCCGGCAAGCACAAAGAGCGCGCGTCTGTGGGCCTCTACACCTATCCGGTGCTGATGGCTGCCGACATTCTTGTCTACAAGGCCACGCATGTGCCGGTGGGCGAAGACCAGAAGCAGCATCTGGAGCTGGCGCGCGACATCGCTCAAAAGTTCAACAACGATTTTGCCGCGCCGGATTTCTTCCCACAGCCGGAGCCCGTGATCACTGGCCCGGGCACGCGCGTGATGAGCTTACGCGATGGCGCGAAGAAGATGTCGAAATCCGATGAATCCGATCTGTCGCGCATCAACCTCACCGACAACGCCGACGCCATCGCCACCAAGATCCGCAAAGCGCGTACCGACCCTGAACCTCTACCGAGCGAGGCCAAAGGGTTCGAGGGCCGCGCAGAAGCTGAGAATTTGATGAACATCTACGCGGCGCTTGCCGATGCCAGCGTCGATGCGGTGCTCGCCAAATTCGGCGGTTCGCAATTCTCGACCTTCAAGCAGGAATTGGCCGATGTCGCGGTGGCGAAGCTCACGCCGATTGCCGATGAAATGCGCCGCTTGCTGGCCGATCCCAGCGCCATCGATGCGATTCTGAAATCGGGTGCGGAACGCGCCCGTGCGATTGCCGAGCCTGTCACCCGCGACGTGAAGAAGCTCGTTGGATTTGTTGGGTAGAAGCTTCGTGGGGTAGGCGCATTCGCACGCATGACCCGTTCGTCGTTTGGCCGCCGAAAGGCTCGGCGGTTTCTCTGCGCTCCTGGTTGCGCGAACTGAAGGCGTTGACCGAAATTTCGCGCTCGCCGCCGCCATTCCCAGATGATGCCGCGCGCGGGAGCGGCCAGCCGGTTGTCGTGATTCCGGGTTTTCTGTCGCCGGAAATCTCCACCGCGCGGTTGCGCGAATTCTTGGCGCATCAAGGCTTCACGCCCTATGACTGGGCGCAGTCTCTGAACCTCGGTCCCACGCGCAAAAACCTCGCGGGGCTTGAGGCGCATATCGAGAAAATCGCGCGGGCGCACGGTTCGCGCGTGAGCCTCATCGGCCAGAGTCTCGGTGGGGTCATTGCGCGCGAGATGGCACGCCGCCGGCCCGATCTCGTCGCGCAGATCATCACACTCGTCACACCGATCCGCCCGCCGGTCGCCACGCCGCTCGCGCCTTTGGCGCATATCGCGTCATTGTTCTGGGATGAGGAAACCCATCCGGTTTTGTTACGCGCGTCTCAGCCGGTGTCTGTGCCGCTCACCGCGATCATCACGTCGGTGGACGGCATGGTGGATTGGCGCGCGTCTGTTCCCGATTCCGATCCGCTAACCGAAATCATCACGGTTGCGGGGCCGCACACGACGATGGGTTCGCATCCCGAGGCGCAACGCGTGATTGCGGCGAGGCTAGCCGCTGTTCACTAAGTTCGTCTGTGCCCGCGCCCAGTCGAGATAATCCGCATTGCCGCCCTCAATGGGCAGCACCAGAAAACACGGCACGGTATAGGCATGTAGCTTGCGGGCTGCCGTAATCACATCATTCACAAGCGCGCGCCGCGTCTTGATGAAGGCGGCGACTTCCGCCGTTTCCTCGCGTTTGCCCTGCCATTCGTAGATGGAGACCATTGGCGGATAGATGTTCACGCAGGCGGCGAGTTTGGCATCGACCAATGCGCGCGCTACGGCCTGCGCGGATTCGGAATCCGGGAACGTGGAATAAACGAAGCAGAATTCTTCAGTCGATTCCAGCGTTCCCGTCATCCGTTGATTCGCCTTAGTTCGCGTCGTTGCCTTTGTCGGCCGCTTTATAGCCGTTGGTGTTGTAATCGTAATATTCGCGGAAATTGCTGACATGATGCTGCTTGTTGGCGTCATCATATTCGACGCGGCCCATCACCCACAAAATCCATTGGCCGCTCGTGAAATTGCGCATGTCGCCTTCATCTGCGATGGTGCGATCATTCACGGGCGGCAGATCGGCGGTCGCGCTCGCTGCGATGTCGGTAAGCGATTTCGCATCGGCCGGCAACGCATCCAGCCCCGCGGGTTCGGGATCGCCTTGAATGATTGCGGTGCCGGTGATCGCGGCTTTCACATTCGTCGCGGGCGCGGTGCCGCTGTTTTCCAGCGTGACGTGCGCGGCGATCGAACTGCCCTGCTTGAACGGTTCTGTCGTGATCGACTTCACAGTGATCTTGGGTCCGCTGGCAGGTGCTGAACTTCCCGAACTCTGTTGGCCTTGTTGGCCGCATGAAGCGAGCGACAACGCGAGACTGACGAATGCCACAAACAAAATTGGACGGCTCATGAATTTCTCCCCCTTTTTGAGATAGGCCCTTTTCGATCGGCCTTGCATATTGGCCGTATGTTCATTGCTTGGAATCATGAAAGAAAAGGGCGGCGTGGCGAATGCCAGCCGCCCCAAAAAATCTGTCGTTCCCCCCGCGCTTACGAGGCGCGCAAGTTCACGGCTTTGGCGCCGCGCGCATCCGGTTGGATGTCGAACGTGAGCTTCTGGCCTTCATTCAAGCTCCGCATGCCGGCAGCTTCCACAGCCGTCGCATGCACGAACACGTCTTTACCGCCCCCTTCGGGCGCGATGAATCCGTAACCTTTGGTGGTATTGAAGAACTTAACCGTTCCGACTGGCATGATGTCTCCTAGGCATAATCCCAATGCGCGCGACATGCGCGCACGTCTCCTCAGCGTTCTATGTCAGGAAGTTTTGCTGTCTTGTCCGTGCGCGCAACGAGGCGGTTGGATGCTAACAGTCGCGCTTCACAGACGTGACGCCGTGCCGCAGTTTTAATCTTTTGACCCCCAAAAAACAAGGCAGAGCGCGGGTTATGGCGACTTGCCCGGTGTCGCTGCGGGCGTTTCCGGAACGAACAAATCTTATGTGCGTTGCACCAAATGGCGCGGCTTCCGCCGCACACAGAACAAAAAGCCAATGGAGGCACGCATGAATCTCGTTCGTAAGAGCAGGCTGACAATGGCCGGTCTCACCGCGGCGGCGCTGGTGCTGTCGACGGCCGTGGCGCTCGCGCAAACGGTCAATCTGCCGGTCAACCGTCCCACCGATGTCGGCGGCACGCAGGTCGCATGCACGGGTATCGGCACCGACGAACGCGACAATCCTCAGTGGGCGTCCTATCCGTTCAAGCTGGAACTGGCGGTGCCGAATGGTGCGCTTCTGGGCGAAACCGATGTGACAGTTTCCGGTGGAAGCCATCCGCCCATCGCGGTGCATTGCGCGGGCCCCTGGGTGCTATTCCAGCTCGCCCCTGGACACTACTCGGTGAGCGCCACCACCAGTGGTGCCACGAAAACCGCATCGGTCGATGTGCCATCCAAAGGCCAGAAGGCGATCACGTTGGAATTCCCGACCGTTCCGGCCCAAGTGAAGCCGGCCGAGTGACTGCCTAAGAATTGAACACGGGGGGCTCGCGGCGTCATGCACGAGCCCTTTTTCCTGTCCCCCGGAATTCAAAAATTACGGAAAAGATTCGCCTTTTCGGGCGCTTGCGCGGCTTCCCATCGCCGTATCCATCCCCCAAGATGGCCTTCGAAGTTCAGTGTGTTTTCGGGGGCAGTTGTGAGTGACGCGGGTTCGTCGAATTATTCTTTGATCAAAGTGGAAACCAAGGGGACGGCGCCTGCCGCTGTTGGCCTTATCACCCTCAATCGTCCGCAAGTTTTGAATGCGTTGTGCGATGCGCTCACCGTCGAGGTGGGCCACGCGCTGGACGCGTTCGAGGCCGATGCCGATATCGGCGCCATCATCATCACCGGTTCGGAGAAGGCCTTCGCCGCCGGGGCCGACATCAA
>CAIYRG010000322.1 GCA_903928515.1 uncultured Alphaproteobacteria bacterium
CGGCGAGGCGGTCATGGAACGCCCATCAGGACTTGGACGGAAAATCCGCGCGGATAGTCGTTTGCAGGCCGTCCTTCAGCGCGATGCGTGGGGAAAATCCCGTGGCCAGGGCGCGCGAGGAATCGATCTCGGTGTTGGCGCAGAATTTCTGCACCCGCACCCGGCTGATCGGAAAGCGCTTCCCCGACACCGCACTCACCGCATCGGCAAACGTCCCGACTGCCATGGCGACGGGCTTGGGCAGGCGCGGTCCGATACCCGTACCCTTGCCCAATTCGGTGCGCAGCAACGTCACCAGCGCGTGCATGTTGAAGTCGGGCTTGTCGGCGTAATTGTAGATTTGCACGCCGCCCGCATTTTCCATGCCGAACGCAAGGAAATCCGCGATGTTGTCCACATAGGCCATGGATTTGCGGTTTGTACCGCCACCCACCATTAAAAAACGGTTCCGCGCGATCTGATTGATGATGTTGTAAACATTCCCGCGATTGCCCGGCCCGAAGACGACGGTCGGGCGGATGATCGTCAGATTGCGGCCCGGCGCTTCTTGCGCCCAGGCAAGATATTTTTCTTCAGCCTGGGATTTCGTCCGGCCGTAATCGTTGATGTAGCGATGCGCGTCGGTTTCCTTCAGCGCGGCTTCGCTCTCGCCGTAGACCGCCACCGAGCTGGTGAAGACAATCGTCTCGATCCCGGTCTGTACCGCGGCTTGGCAGAGATTGGCCGCGCCCTGCACATTCACTTCGTCATAGAGCGAAAGCGGACGCACATCGTCGCGATGCTCGGCCGCGAGGTTGAACGCGACCTCGTGGCCCTGCATGGCCTTGGTCAGAGCCGGCAGGTCGCGCACGTCGCCCACGATGCCGTTCAACCCGGCGACGCGCGTGGGCTGCTTGTCGAACACGGTCACCGCATGGCCCTGCGCGGCCAAGTTCCGCGTAAGGACCGAGCCGATGAAGCCTGCGCCGCCGGCTACGAAGATTTTGCGTTGCATCTGTCAGGAATCCAGAAACGTCGGTCGCTCAGGCCGCCCGGCGTTTCTTCCTTTTGCCCTTCCAAAGATTTGTCAGGGAGCTGAGGCCCGGCACGGTGCCAAGGAACAGGACAATCAGTACCCCCAAAACCAAGCCGACGAGTATGGCAACCGCCACGGTCAGGACCGGGCGCGGGCTTGATGGCGTAGGCGGCGTGCTCGGCGGATCGATGATTTCGGCCGCATAAGGCAAGCCAGGCTGCGTGAGCAGCAACGTCTTCTGTTGTTCGCTCAACAGCAGGAGCAGCGTCTCGCGATAATCCGCAACGTCGATCTTCGACAATTGGCTCGCCAAATACGTGACCTTCTGGCTCGCGCGTTCCTGCGCTTGCTGGCGCAAAAGATCGTTGGCCTCGTTGTGCAGTTCCATCAGCAATTGCTTGGCGAAGGCCGGATCGCGATCGGTGTAAGAGATCGTCACCACGTCGCTGCGTAGCGAACTTTGGACGATGACCTTGTTTTGCAAGTAGGTGGCAAGGGTGGTTGTGTCGGGCGGCGTCCACATGGGGACGTGCGATAGCGAGAACAGCCAGCCGAGGAAAAACGGCCGCCAGCTCGGTGGTTGTATCCACGTCTGATGGGCTGCATCCCAGGAGTTGACGTTGATTTGTTGCAGCAAATGATATTTCTGCTGCATGCGCTCGGCCATGCTGAGTGAGCTGTAGAGCAGCAAATAATGCCCGAACGTCTGGTTGCCGGACGCGGCTTGCCCCTGTCCCAATAAGGACAGCGCGCTGCTGATTGTCGAGTTGCTGACGCCGGAGCTGGCTTCCGACGGCATTGGTGCAACCGTCATCTTCGCCGTGTAGGTGGTACCCGCGCCTGACAAGAGCACCAGGCTGATGAGGAAGCACAGAGCCGCGCTCCCGGCGATAACCCGCCATCCGCTCAAGATGATTTGGAACAGCTTGGAGAACGTGATTTCCGTTGCCGAGAGTGGCGTCTCGTGATCCGTCATTTTGTCCATTTCGCTCACAGCCGCTTTCTGGCTCATGCTTGGGAATCGGCAACGCCCTGGAACGAAACAGACTTCCGGTTTCGCAGCAAGGACCGCGCTCCCATAGCCAATCCCAGGGGACTCCACAAATAGAAGCGCAAAAACGTGCTTTCGCCCTGCAAGGCCAGGAAGGTGGCAAAAAAGGCCAGGAACAGCGCCCGAGTGAAGCCTTCCTCTTTTGTGGTCACGCGGAAGGTCGCGGCGCAATAGATGGCGTAGCCGATGATCCCCAGATACGGCACGAGCCCCACGATTCCCATGGTCCCCAGAACCTCGATGGTGATGCTGTCGAACGGTTCCTCGGTGTCTCCATCGAACGTCCAAGGGTGGATATATTGGTAGTCCCGGTCCGTGAACGGCCCGGTCCCCAAGTAGGTGCTGTCGGCGCCGATGCCGACACCGAACCAGGGATGCGATTGGAACGCCTCCCACCCGACCAGGCCGCGCACCCAACGGTTGCCGCTACGCCCGAGAATGTCGGTCAGAATGTCGCCGCCGGTGAAGAAGCCGAAGAGCATGTCGTAGTAAGGGGTGTTGCGAAAGAACAGCGCGAGGATTGCGAAAAAGCCAGCCATCCCGAGGGCGCCATATAGAAATATGCGAACGCGTTGGCGGGATAGAACCGCAACCAGCAGCGCGGAAACCGCCATGCCGAAGATTGCGGTTATCGAAGCGAGTACGAGCATCGAGACGGTCGCCAAGGCGAAGTCGCGGGCATATTGGCGGCCGTAATTCACCATCATGTAGAAGCTGGTGGCGAAATAGCCCGTGAG
>CAIYRG010000323.1 GCA_903928515.1 uncultured Alphaproteobacteria bacterium
ACTTTGCCGCCCGCTGCTTCACACCCCCATTTGCGCCCCGCCCATGCCCCTTTCCATTGAGACCTTCCGTAACGATATCGGGGGCAGCGTCCTCTACAAGGCGCTGACGCACCCGCTTGCGGCCGAGGCGGCGCAGAGGCTGGTGGCGGCCCTGCGAGAAGCCGGGCCCGTGGCGATCTACGATCCCGAAGGCGTGATGGCCGCCTTCGATGAATTCTATCCGCTCGATGGCGTGGAGATCGCCGGGCTGTACGTCCAGCGCGTCGAGCATCTGGAAAATCGCTTTCGCGGCGCTGTGGCGCGGCCCGCCACCGAATTGCCCACGGCCGCTTGCAAATCAGTGCTGATCGCGAGCTTCAATCCGCGCGCCGCCACTCACATCGAAGCCTACCTGCCCAAAGGCGCGCAACGGCTGAATTTTGAATCGTTGAAACTGCCGCGTGAATTGCAGACCGATCGCGGTCGCTATCTGTCGGGCCTGAACTTCGCCACGAATTTCGCGTTCCTGCGCGACGGCGGCGGTTTGCACACGCGCCTCGTCACCGCGAATTACTGGCCGCGCTATGGGGCCAAGTCGATCAGCTTCTGGTGCCGTTTGTTCGATGCGGCAGGCCAGCCGTTGGCGACCTGGACCGAGAATTTTGGCGACACCGAACGCGCCATCGTTCTTGACAGCGCGGAGATCCGCAAACGCTTCGATCTCCCCGAATTCGCGGGGCAGTTGTTCGTGCATGCCGTCGGTGCTGCCGGGCACGATATCGTGAAATACGCGCTCGATATTTATGGTGACGACACCGACGCGCTCACCGCCACGCACGACGCCAATTCCTGGCCTGCCGATTCCTATGCCGGATTGCCCGCGCCGAAGCCGGGCGAAGATGTTGTGCTGTGGGTGCAGAACACGCATCCCGTCCCGATCCCCTCGGGCGAGATCGCCTTTGGCTATATGGGGAAGGCTCCGACTGCACGTGTGCGCCAGGCCATCGCGCCTTATGAAACCGTGGCGTTGAAAATTTCCGAGTTGATGCCCGAGGCGCGCTGGCCCGCACAACTTGAAATTCAGGCGGGGCGCTATTTCGTGCGCCCGCGCTATGAAGTCGTGGATGGTCACGGCCGCCGCCACATGGCGCACGCCAATGTTCAGCGCATCGATCTGAAGCCCGATCCCAAAATCGCGACGCTGCAGAATTTGATGGGCAAGATGCACTTGCTGCCCGCTTCGATTCTGCCGCCGAAGGATTTCGCCAGCATCGTGTTGCCCACGCCGATGGCGACGACGCAGAATCATTTGCCGGTGAAGGCGCTGGTTTATAGCGCAGCAGGCAAACTTGTCGGCGAGCATCGCTTCGGCAATTTGAAGCGTTCGGATTCCATCGCCATCGACATGGCCGATTACGCCGCGAACGTGCCGGGCTTTAATTACGGCCATATGGAGCTGGTCTACGATTTCGAAGCGGGCGTCGAGGCCGATGGTTGGCTGCATGCGCTGTTTCGCTATGCGAACCGGGAGAGTGGCTATGAAGCCGAAACCAGCTTCGGGGCGCACGTCTTCAACACCGTGCTCACCTACAATGGCGAGCCGCAATCCTATTCCGGCCCGCCGCCGGGTCTCTCCACGCGCCTGTTCCTGCGCGTGGCGCCGCAACCCTATGAAACACTGTGCCATCTGATCTATCCGGTGAGCCAGGAATGGCGCCCCACGTCAACGACCACGCTGACGTTGCGCGCCGAAGACGGGCGCGAGATCGCAAGCAAGAGCGTTCAGATTCCGGCTTCAGGTTCACATCTGTGGCGCGTCGGTGAAACCTTCGGCACGGATGCTTTGAAGGATGCGGGGACGCATCCATGCGTGATCGTGCGTGACGAAACCTGCCGCCTGTTCGGCTATCACGGCGTTCTCGGCACCAAAGGCAGCTTCAGCTACGACCACATGTTCGGCTTCTGATCGGGAGCCGCGCGCCATGATCTTCACGTTGAAAGTGAACGGCGTGACGCACACGATCGATGCGGACGACGACACGCCGCTGCTTTATGTGCTGCGCGACGAACTGGGTTTGAATGGCCCAAAATTCGGCTGCGGCCTGGGCCAATGCGGCGCTTGCACCGTGTTGGTGGATGGCCGCTCCATTCGCTCTTGCGTGGCGGGTGCTGTGGCTTTCCAGAAATCCGAGATCGTCACGCTCGAAGGCCTGTCGGGAAAACCGGGCACGCTGCATTCTTTGCAGCAGGCGTTCCTCGATGAGCAAGCCGGGCAATGCGCCTACTGCATCAACGGCATGATCATGCAGGCGGCGGATTTGCTGAAACAGACGCCACATCCTACCGAAGCCAATGTCCGTGAGGCGTTGGATCACAATCTCTGCCGTTGCGGCACGCACAACCGCATCGTGCGCGCGGTGCTGCGCGCGGCGAAGGCCGCGCCATGAATGCACCGATCGCCAATAGCGTGCGCCGCCGCTCGCTGCTGCAAGGCGCAGGTTTTCTGGCGCTGGCCTTTAGTCTGTCGGAATTTCCCAATGTCGCTGCGGAAGAGGCCGAAAAACTTCCCGCCGATCTGGAACACAACAAACGGCTGGATACGTGGATTCGCGTTAGTGCCGATGGAAGGGTGACGCTGCAAACCGGTAAGGTGGAGATCGGGCAGGGTGTTCTCACCGCGCTCGCGCAAATCTGCGCCGACGAATTGGATGTCGATCTGGCGCGGCTCGATGTCGTGTCGGGCGATACGGCGATCTGCCCCAACGAAGGTCCCACGGCGGGCAGCATGTCGATGCCCGAAGGCGGCACGGCGGTGCGCTACGCCAGCGCGGAAGCGCGCGCCGTCATGCTGAACATGGCGGCCGATCTGTGGAAATTGCCCGCCACCGAATTGCGCGTGAAAGACGGCACGATTTCTCACGCACGTGCGCGCAAGAACATCACCTATTGGGCGTTGTTAGAGGGCAAGCAACTCAGCCGCGATGCGGTGGGCGGCATCATACCGAAGCCCGCCGCGCAACATGCCTATGTGGGGCAGAGCGCGCCGCGCCGCGATCTGCCCGCAAAATTCACCGGCGCTACGATCTACGTGCAGGATTTGCGCCTGGACGGCATGTTGCATGGCCGTGTCGTGCGCCAGCCTTCCTACGGTGCAACGCTGCAAAGCATTGATGTGACTGTTATCGAGAAAAGTCCGGGCATCGTGAAAGTGGTGCGCGACGGCAATTTCTTAGGGGCCATTGCCGACAAGGAATGGCGCGCGGTGAAAGCGGCGCGCGCGTTGGCGGCAAGTGCAGTATGGCAGGAGAAAGCGCAGCTTCCGGCCGACCCGTATGATTGGCTGACGAAACAGAAAGCGCAGACCATTGTTGCGCGCGATCAGAAGCGCAATGGGCCACTGCCTGCCAAGGTGTTCGAATCCAGCTATCGCCGCGCCTATCAGATGCACGCGCCTATCGGCCCATCATGCGGTGTGGCGCATCTCGATGGCGACATGCTGAATCTTTGGACGCACAGCCAAAGTGTTTTTGAAACCTCGGCCGCCATCGCCAAGATGCTGAAGATGCCGGTGGACAAAGTGCGCGCGCGCCACATGAACGGTTCGGGCTGCTATGGCCACAATGCCGCCGACGATGCCGTGGCCGACGCGGCGGTGCTGGCGCATGCGCTTCCCGGAAAGCCTATCCGCGTGCAGTGGTCGCGTTACGACGAGCATATGTGCGAGCCGTACGGCTCGGCGATGCTCACCAAATTGCGCGCCGGCGTGGACGACAAGGGCACAATCCTCGATTGGGATTTTGAAATCTGGTCGACGCCGCATGGCACGCGGCCCGGCGGCAACGCGGGAAATTTGCTGGCAGGGCGTTCGCTGGCCGAACCCTTCGCGATGCCCACGCCGGTGAATGGCGGTCCGCCCAATTATGCGGCGGATCGCAATGGCATCCCTTACTATGCGTTTGCCGGCCAAAGCGTGACGACGCATTTCGTCACCGAGATGCCGCTGCATGTCTCCGCAATGCGCGGACTTGGCGCCTACGCGAATGTGTTTTCCATCGAATCCTTCATGGATGAATTGGCGGCCAGCTATGGCGTCGATCCGGTGGAATTCCGCCTGCGCCATCTCGAGGATCCGCGCGCCAAAGCCGTGGTGCAGGCGGCGGCGGAAAAATTCGGTTGGTCACGTTATTCCAAGCAGGCCAATCGCGGCCGTGGCTTTGCCTTCGCGCGCTACAAGAACATCGCCTGTTATTGCGCCATCGTCATGGACATCGCGGTCGAACCACAATCGAAGGCGATCCAGATTTTGCGTGTGTCGCTCGCCGCCGATGCGGGCGAGATCGTCAACCCCGATGGCATCAAGAACCAGTTGGAAGGCGGCGTGATCCAATCGTTGAGTTGGACCACGCGCGAAACCGTGCGTTATGACGACAAGCATATCCTGTCGCGCGATTGGAGCAGCTATCCGATCCTGACGATCAAGGAAGCGCCGGTGATCGACATCACGCTGCTTGATCATCCCGGTGCGCCGTTGCTCGGCGCAGGTGAGGCAAGCCAAGGCCCGACGGGAGCAGCACTCGCCAATGCGGTGTTCGACGCCACCGG
>CAIYRG010000324.1 GCA_903928515.1 uncultured Alphaproteobacteria bacterium
CGGGCGGCATCATCATCATCGGCTCCGCGCCGCAAGGCGAGGTCGCGCGCTTCCAGCAGGATCACATGCAGGGCCGCGTGGTCGAAAAGGGCGATTACATCAACCTGCTCATCGAAACCGGCGATACCGGCGGCTACATCCTGGAAATGGGCCGGCCTATCGTATTCGGCAAGGCGGGTGGCGCGTTGCGCGAAGGCTTCGAGCAGGTGAAAGAAGCGCAAGCCTTCACCGCGTCAAAAATGGTGCCGGGCGCGAAATGCTCCGACATCTTCGCCGCGCACAACCAATGGATGGTGAGCCGCGGCCTGCCGCCCGAACGCCGCATCTATGCGCATGGCCAGGGCTACGATCTGGTGGAACAGCCGCTGATCCGCGACGACGAGAAGGTTACGGTGGAGAAGAACATGGTGTTCGCCGTGCACCCGACCTTCCAGACGCCCAGCCTGTTCGCCACCGTCTGCAACGACTATCTGGTCGATGGCGCCAACGGCGCGGTTTGCATGCACCAGATGCCGAACCAGATCTTCGAACTCGACAAAGCCGAATGCAGCTCCCGTCGCGGCTCGCCCATTTTTGCGGTGAGCCGCGGCGGAAAGCGCAACTCCACGGACGTTCCTTGATTGAGCGCGCTGCGAATGGCCAGCGTGCCGCCATGCCGCTCGGTGAGCGATTTCGCCAGGCTCAGGCCCAAGCCCGTCCCTTCCACTTTGCGCGACAGCGGCGACGCGATTTGGCGGAACGGCTCCAGCGCCGTCGGAATCTGTTCCGCCGCCATGCCGATGCCCGTGTCGTGGATGACGACGCGGATGCCGCCATCCTCGGTCAACTCCGTCACCGCCTCCACGCGCCCGCCCGAGGGCGTGAACTTGATGGCGTTCGACATCAGATTCAAAAGGATCTGTTTCAGGCGTAGTCTATCGGCCATCAGATGCGGCATATCGGGCGCTACCGTTGTCGCCATCCGCAAATTTTGTTCGTTGCCGCGCGCCACGACCAGCTTGAGGCAATCGCGAAACATCTGCGCCAGATCGATAGGCTCCAGCGTCAACTCGAGCTTTCCCGCTTCGGATTTCGACAGATCGAGAATGTCTTTGATCAGCGCCAGCAGATGCGAACCCGCGCCATGAATATCGAATGCGTAATCGCGATAGCGCGGCACGCCATGCGGCCCGAACAATTCACTCGATAGCACTTCGGAAAAGCCGATGATGGCGTTCAACGGCGTGCGCAATTCGTGGCTCATCAGCGCCAGGAAATTGCTTTTGGTCTGGTTGGCATCCTGCGCGCTCAGAAGCGCCTCACGCAACTGCGTCTCGCGCGCCGCCAGCATTTCGATCTTGCAGCGCACCAGGGATTCGCAAGTCCCGATCCCGGTGTAACGGCCATCGCGCGTGACGACGAAACATTCGCGCAAAGCATCCGGGAAATCGATGGCCAGCTTGGCGGCCAAATCCGCCAGCGGCAGGCCTTCGTCAACGACCAGAGGATTGACGTTCGCGAGTTTGGTTATCGGTTTCTTACCGTACAATTCCGGGAAATAGCGTTGCGCATAGGTGGCAAGAAATCGCAGGCGATTGACGAGGCCAATGACGCGCTCGCCACTGTCCACGATAGCGGCGGCAACCTGCGCCGGATGCTCATTGAACCATTCGAAGACGTCCGCGCAGGAGGTTTCCGCAGCAAAAATGGGCATCGGCTGCGCGAGCTTGAGGGCTGTCCATTCCGAGTTTTCAGAATGAAAACCCTGCGGCCAGTCGAGTGTCACGAACGCGCTCAACGCTGAATCTCTCCGCGGGGAAATCGCCCCGAGAATTGACGACGACCGGTTGTGATGCGGTTAACCCCACGCGGGTTCTTCACGACGGTTTTGTGACACTCGCGTGTCAGCGCGCCTCAGTTCGAAGTAATGCGCTGTGCGGAGAACGTGACGAGCATGTCGTCCGCGAACCCCACCGTGAGCGCGCTTCCCACCCGCATGCCCTTCGTGGCTTTGCTCGGCTTCATGGCGGGATCGTTCGCTTTCAACGGTTCATCGTAATCGAAACGAATTTGCCCGTTGTCCAACTTCGCCTTGGGCGACAGGCGGCGCATAACATCATCCCGGCTCATGCCCAGCGAGATGCCGCCGTTCAGCACCACCGGCTGCAACGACACTTTCAGCAGCGGGCAATCGCGCGGAATACTCACAGCACCCGTAAGCGTGGTTGCGATCATGCCGAGAACCTTGCTGTCTTCGCGCCCACCCGCCTTGCCGTAAACGGAATCGGATGTGAACCAGATGCGCTCGCCGCCGCGATCGGTGATCATCGTATAGCAGAGCAGCAATTCGCCATCCCAAACGCCGCCGCGCGCGACTTGGATCTTGCTCGAGTTTGTCTTCTCGCGGATTTCCGACAAAGAGGTCTTCTCGAAGATCACGGGAAACTTGCCCAGCATCACCTGCGCTGCCGGTATCGCTTTGACAGGGACGAAGGTCGGGGCGGTTGTGAAGTCCGGCGGCAGCGTTACGGTCGTCGCATCGCCCGATGGCGCAAGAAACGAATTTTGCGCCGAAGCCGGCTGGGCAAACAGACAGAGCGTGGCAAAGAAAATGGCTGTGCGCGACACGAAGTGCTCAATCCCCGGATTTGTTGTTCTGCAATGAGAAATCCAACACTTTGCCGGTGTCCGTCAACGTCACCCGCTGCAACGCGCCGCCATTGCGCCCGTCCCGCAGGGGGTGAAGTTCCACCGCCACCTTGTCGCCTGGGTTGAGCGAGTGCTTGGTCCAGCCCGAACGGGCGAGATTGCCGGGGCTCGTCGTCTCCACCGGCCACAATTGCTCGGCGCCGGAATCGTCCACGGTCACGAACCAGATCGGCGCGTGCGGATTGCTCCATTCGAACGCCTTGATCGTGCCGTTCAGGGTCTTGGTGTGCGCCATATCGAACATGGCAACGGAGTGATGCGCCGAGGCCGGAGCCGCGGCCAGCGCCGCACAAGCGGCAACCGCCGACAAAAACGATGCCTGCTTCATTGCTGAATGCTCCTTCATCGGCCTGTGCTCACTTCAAACCTGGCGGCGGCGTGGGATCGAACACGCCGTTGCCGTTGCCGTCGATCTTGTCCACGTCGTTGCCGAGCAGACATTCCGCTTCTTCGATGTCGTATTTCTGCGAACGATGACGGTGGAAGATGCGCGTCGTTTTCCAAACGCCCGTCAGCACTTTCGGATCGGTGATCTCCAGATCGTCATGCAGCGTGTTGTCATCGACCAGGTGCATGTGCTCGACGATGTGCATGTCGCCGCCGTTTTCGATGCCCACCGATTCATCGAGCGCCAGTTCTGCGTCCGGCAGAATGCCGACCGTATCGATGACCAGCGTTTTGCCATCCCAATGGCCGGTGGAATGACCATGCAGCGTCAGATCGGGATCGTCGGGATGCTTGCGGCCGTCGGTGTAAATGCGGCGGCGGTGATTGCCATCAAGCTCGCCAAGAATGGTCACGCGACCGGGGGTGAACAAAAATTCCACCGCGTTGTGCGTAATCAACATAAAGCCCGGCATGCCCAGCGGCAGGCACGTGTTGTGGATGCCGCGCGGGCGCCCAGCCTTCTGCTCGTCGATCAAATGCTGGATTTGCTTCTTCGCCTCCGGGGCCCAAGGCACCGCGTTCGCGTCCGCCTGCTTGCCCTGATCGCCGACATCAGGCGTCCAGATGCCGGACCAATCGGGCAGCCTGCCGAGGGCCGACCAATCGCCTTGCGTCCACGGCCTGTTCATCGGCTCATTGGGCGCGACTGTAGAAAGCGTGTTGGAGAATTGCGCTGCGGCCGGCGCGGCTACGACAAGCGCCAAACCAGCGATCCACCCTGCCGCGCGCTTCGCCTTCATGTCCCCTGCCCTGGTGATTTTGCGCCAGTGTGGCGCAGCATTCAGGCGAAGGCCAGAGCCTATAATGGCTCCAGAAATCCATTTAACGGCGGAATACCACCGTCAGATTGTTGGCGGGCATCGCCACCACCGCGTCGCGCGAAAACCCCAGCGAGCGCACCAGCGGCGTCACTTCGGTGTCGAGGCAGCGCACGCCCCAGCTCGCATTGCGCCCTTTCAAATCCGCGTCGAACGCTTCGTTCGAGGGCGCGGAATGCGCGCCGTAGCGTTTGAATGGCCCATACAAAATCAGCGGCGCATCGGAACTGAGAATGCGCGCCGCACCCGCGAACAAGCCTTCCGCCGCATCCCACGGCGCGATGTGGATCATGTTGCAGCAGAACAGGGCGTCGGCCTGTGTCACCGGCCACGGATTGGCACGCACATCCAACGCAACGGCGGGCAGGATGCGGTCGCAACCGCTCATCCGGGCATGGGCGTCGATATCGGCAAGCGCGCTCGGCTCCGCATCGCTGGGCTGCCATGTCCAGCCCGGCAGGTATGGCGCCATGAAGGCCGCGTGCTCGCCGGTCCCGCTGGCGATTTCCAGAAGCATGCCTGCGTCGGGGAGAACCTGACGCAGCACCATGATAATGGGCTCGCGATTGCGCGCGGTGGCGGGCGCGGATCTCGGCTCGCTCGTCATCAGTTGCGCAGCTTGTAGCCGGTCTTGAAGATCCACCCGATGATGGCAAGGCAGACCGCGAGGAAGGCCAGCGTCATACCGATGCTGACCGTGAAATCCACATCTGCCAGTTCAAAGAACGCCCAGCGAAAACCGCTGATCAGATAGACGACCGGGTTGAACAAGGTCACCGCCTGCCAGAACGGCGGCAGCATGTGCACCGAATAGAAACTGCCCCCTAAGAAGGTGAGCGGCGTGACGATCAACAGCGGAATGATCTGCAGCTTCTCGAAGCCATCGGCCCAGATGCCGATGATGAAACCGAACAGGCTGAATGTGATCGCCGTCAACACCAGGAATGTCAGCATCCAGAACGGATGCGCGATGTGCAGCGGCACGAACAGCGAGGCCGTGGCAAGGATCAAAAGCCCCAAGATGATGGATTTGCTCGCGGCCGCGCCGACATAGCCTAGCACCACTTCCAGGAACGACACCGGTGCCGAAAGCAATTCGTAGATCGTGCCGGTGAATTTCGGAAAGTAGATGCCGAACGACGCATTCATGATGCTCTGTTGCAGCAGCGACAGCATCACGAGGCCGGGCACGATGAACGCGCCATAGGTCACGCCTTCCACGCTGGAAATACGCGAACCGATAGCCGAGCCGAACACCACGAAATAGAGCGAGGTGGAAATCACCGGCGAGACGATGCTCTGCATCACCGTGCGCCCGGCGCGCGCCATTTCGAACCGGTAGATCGCTTTGACAGCTTGCAGATTCATTGTGCACTCCCGACAAGGCCAACGAAAATATCTTCCAGCGAACTTTGCGTGGTGTTCAAATCCTTGAACATGATCCCCTGCTCGCGCAGCGCATCCAGCAGCGTCGTGATGCCGGAATGTTCGCCCTTGGTGTCGTAAGTATAGGTCAAATCCTTACCGCCCGCGCCGATCTGCAAATTGAAAGGCGCCAAGCTTTCGGGAAGCGCACTCACCGGTTCGCGCAATTGCAGCGTCAACTGCTTCTTACCGAGCTTCTGCATCAGCACGCGCTTTTCTTCCACCAGCACCAGCTGGCCGTGATTGATCACGCCGACGCGGTCGGCCATCTCCTCGGCCTCTTCGATGTAATGCGTGGTGAGGATGATGGTGACGCCGGTATCGCGAAGCGCGCGCACCGTCTGCCACATATGCTCGCGCAACTGCACGTCCACACCCGCCGAAGGCTCATCGAGAAACAGAATCTGCGGCTCGTGGCTCAACGCCTTGGCGATCATCACGCGCCGCTTCATGCCGCCGCTAAGCGTGCGGATTTTCGAATCCTTTTTGTCCCACAGCGAAAGATCCTTCAGAATTTTCTCGATCAGCGCAG
The DNA here is from genome assembly GCA_903928515.1 of uncultured Alphaproteobacteria bacterium. Taxonomy (GTDB): domain Bacteria; phylum Pseudomonadota; class Alphaproteobacteria; order Micropepsales; family Micropepsaceae; genus CAIYRG01. The sequence continues at coordinate 5,911 of CAIYRG010000324.1, forward strand.
GGTTGGCAGTCTTGCCGAACAGCCCTCGCGAGAAGCTTGTCGTGGCCCACACGGTCTCGAACGCGTCCGTCGTCAATTCCTGCGGCACCAGGCCGATCTGCGCACGCGCCGCGCGATAGTCCTTCACATTGTCGTGACCGCCGACGAGCACGTGGCCGCCGGTCCCGTTCACAATGCCGCAAATGATGCTGATCAGCGTGGTTTTGCCCGCGCCGTTGGGCCCGAGCAACGCGAAGATCTCGCCTTTCTGAATATCAAGGCTGACATCCTTCAGGGCCGAGAAGCCCGAAGCATAGGTCTTCGACAGATGGGAGATGGAAAGAATGGGGGCTGTGTTCGACATGGCCGGGCTTTTAGCAGATTCCCCATCGCTACCCGAACGAAGTTTTTCACCTGCCCTACCTTGTTTTCCCGCGCGCAAACGCCACGTCCGAAGAAGCCCCATCGCGCAGAAATGCGGTTGTGCCCACTCCGGCACGCGACTAGCCTCACGCGATGAGGCGAATCCGTTCTACCGGTCTGTTCGCACTCGGCTTCGCTTACGCGACAGCCTTAACGGCGCACGCGGCGAATGTGCCGCTCACGCTCACCATGAAACCTTTAACGATGACGGGCCTGGGTTCTTCCGGTGGCCCGGTTGCGAACACCGCGCCGTTCTCGCCGCAGACGCTGCGTGTGAAAACGCTGACGATGACCGGCATGGGTGGTGCGGGAAGTGGCCCCGCCACGAGCATGCCCTTCACGCCGAAGACTGTGACAATGAACGGCTTAACCATGACGGGCATGAATGGCGGCGTCATGCCTAAGATGGGCGTCATACACACATTGCCTTCCGGCCTTCATCTACAGCCGACGACTCCCTGAGCCGAACTCCGAGCGCCAGCATTCCGCAAAAGGACATTTTCCGATGATGACGGCAAAGACTTTGGGTGCGGTGGCCATCGCCGTGGCGGGATTTGCAACGCCCGCTTGGGCCGAATCCGTTTTCACCATCAACGTGCCGGTGAGCATCCAATCACTGCGCCCGGAAGTGCAGTTCATCGTCGTGTCGTGCCGCTTGTCAGCCACCGATCCGGTCACGAACAAGACCGGCCCATTCGGCCCTCAATTGAAATATCAAAATGTGAAACCCGATGCGTCAGGCGCCTATAGCGGTACCGTCACGCTGGCCTGGGACCGTTCGGAGTTCAACACCGTTGAACAAACGAAGTTTTCGACCGTCCACAACGCCGATTGCAATTTCAGCCTGATGGTCAACAACAACGAATACTCGCCCAATTTTCCGGGCGCGGGTGTTCAGGTGCAGGCCAAGCAAGGCACGCCGTTCGTCAGCACCGTGTCCACAAGCTTCTAAAGCGCGCAAACACTCACTTCACCTGCGACATACGCTGATGCAGTGAGATGTCCTGGTTTTGGGACCAGTCGAGGCTGAAGCCGCCATTGAGCGCGACATAGCGGTCGCTGTCGGCTTTGGCCTTTTCCAGCTTTGCCTTGGCCTCCGGCAAATCAATATTGCGCGCGGCCCAATACAGATTGATCTTCGCCCGCAGGGCCAGCATTTTCCGATCAGTGCCTTTGGCAATCTCCGCTTCGCACGCGACAACACGGCGCTCGATGAAATTGACGGCGAAGGCCGCGCTGGGCTGATCGACGACTTGCTCGATATAGTCGTAAGCGTGCTCCACATCGACGGCGTCGTTGGGACCGCAAGGACCGGGCTTTTCGCCCTTTGCCAGAGGCGCGTGACCCGGAATTGGTTTGTAAGTCAGCCCTTCCAGATCAAAGACCGCTTCCATGGCAGCGCCCATGACGTCATTCGCATCATCGTTGTTCGTCACCATCTGTTGCCCGCGGATGGTTAGGCTGCGGCGGGTGGAGCCGGTGCTGGCAGGCATCGACGCGCGCATGGCCTGTGCAAAGTCTAGCGCCTTCACGGCTTGCTCATAACGTGCAGTGACTTTGTCATCGCCTGTCGCCAGACGCACATGAAGCACCGCGGCGAGCCTCTGAATGTACGGGTCCGTTTTGCACTGAGCCGCTGCGCTATCAATCGCCGCCACGCCGGCAGGAATGTTGGGATTGGGTTCGTCCAGCGCAATGTATGTTTCCATGACGGACGCGAGCGTAGCGTCAGGGCAATAGCCGGAGGGGTTGTCGGCTGCCGATGCGGGTGAGATCGCGAAAAGCCCTGCACCCACAAGCACCACGAAAACCGCACGCCCAAAACCCGAAATCTTCCGCATTTCCGACTCCATTACTTTCGCGTAATGTGACGGATATTGCCGGAAAAAGCCAGATAACTCAGGCGATTTCGTTATTGCCGGGCGTCTTGGGGTTCGCCGGATTTCTGGGGCTCACCAGACTTCTGAGGCTCAAACGTCCACTGACGCGAGCCCAAGCGCCACCCGGTGCGCGCGGCGATGAAGCCCCATAGGCCACCGGGCGACAGCAACATCACCGCGATGGCGACGGTCCCTAAGATCATCAGATACCAGGAGCCGAGGTCGGACAGGAATTCGCGCAAGGCCAGGAACAGAATGGTGCCAATGATCGGGCCTTCGATGGTGCCGATACCGCCGATCACCACCATGAAGATCACATACGCCGTCCAATCCTGGACGGAGAAGGCGCTATCGGGCGACACCCTCAGGCGCACCAGAAACAGCAGCGCGCCGACGAAGGATGCGCCACAGCCCGCCACGACATAGGCAATGATCTTGGTGCGCAGCACGCCAACGCCTACCGAGGCGGCCGTCACCTCGTTGTCGCGGATGGCGGTGAGCGCCAGGCCATGGCGCGAGCGCAGCCAGCGCAGCACGGTGAATGTGGCGATCACGGCGGTGGCGACCGAGAGTTCGTAGATGATGAGATCGCGATCATCGCGATGGTCGGCGATCTTTTTCAGGATGGATACGGGGAGGCTGATGCCCGAGCCCGCCCCCAGAAGTGTGACTTGCGCGAAGCCGAGGCGGAAGGCTTCCGCCACCACCCAGGTGCCGACGGCGAAATACGGGCCGCGCAGACGGAACACGACCGGCGACAGCGCCAACGCCACCAGCGCGCCGACGGCACCTGCTGCGACGAACGCGACCAGCGGATGCACATCGAGCACGATGCAAAGGCCAAACAGCACATAACCGCCGATACCGACAAAGGCCTGCTGGCCGACGGATACGAGGCCCGTGTAACCCGCAAGCAAATTCCACAATTGCGCCAGGGCCAGATAGAGGCAGAAATCCTCAACCGTGCGGTTGACGGAATCGTCGCCATAGAGCGGCAGCGCCATCAGCCCCGCGACGACAAGCAATCCGATGATGAGGGGAAGAAGACCGCGCGTTTTCATCAGCGATGCTCCACGCGCGGCAACAAACCGTTCGGCTTGAACACCAGCAGCACGATGAACACGAGATGCCCGGCCAGCACTTGCCAGTTCGGATCAAAGCGCGCGGCTATGGTTTGCGCGAGGCCTAGAATAATGCCGCCCAACAGCGTGCCCCACAGATTGCCCAAGCCACCGATGATGACGGCTTCAAAGGCAAAAATCAGCGTGGAAGGGCCTGCCGAGGGATCGAAATTCGTTTTGAGTCCGAACATCAGTCCCGCCACCGCGATTACCGCAAAGGCGATGGCCGAGGCTTGGCCGAAGATGCGCGCCGTCTGCACGCCCATGGCCGACGCGATCTCGGGATCGTCCGATGTGGCGCGGAACATGCGGCCCAATTGCGTGCGGTAGAGCATGAATTGCAGCGCGCCGAGCACCACCACGGCAACAACCAGCGAGATCAGCGGCAATGTGCCAACGATCAAGCCCGGCAGAATTTCGATGCTCGCCGTGTTTATGGGGCCGATGATGAGATGCTGCTGATCGGCCGAGAACGCTTCCAGCAATCCATTCTCGATCACAATGGATAGGCCGAAAGTGACGAGCAGCGGCCGCAGCACGTCATTGCCCGACAGCACGAAGTTAAAAAGCCCGCGCTGCAACACATAGCCAAGCGCGGCCATCACAACGATGACCAGCGGAAACGCCACGACGATCGGCAGACCGCTGGCATTCGCGGCAGCCAGGCACAGATAGGCCGCCAGGATAATGAGATCGCCATGCGCCAGATTGACGAGGCGCATCACGCCGAACACAAGCGCCAAGCCTGTGGCGAACAGCGCGTACAGCCCGCCCAACAGGATGCCTTGCGTCAGCGTGTCGGCAATCGAGAGCATGTCCATTACGCGGCGGCTCC